>NZ_JAKSYK010000161.1:0-23734 GCF_022829425.1 Methylobacterium sp. J-072
CAGGGACGGGTCCGAGCCCGACACCGTACCGACGGCGTATCCGGTGAAGTTGCCGTTCGCGTCGGCGTTCCACACCGTGTACTGGTCCGCGCCCGTCACCTTCCAGGCCACCTGGTAGCCGGTGGACGTCTTTTCCGCGCCCATCGGGGCCCAGCCGACGAACTGACCCGTGGTCACGTCGGAGCCGCCATATTTGAGCGAGGCACCCGACCCGGTGCTGTCGTCCAGAAAGAACCCGCTGCCCACCTGATCCAGACGCGTCGCCCCAAACGCTTCAATTGCGTGAGAGTTTGCGCTGGTTGCACCGTAGAGGCCCGGATCGGCGCCGTCGGGAGCCGACACGGTGCCCTGAGTGACTGCAACCGCGTTCGGACTTTTGGAGTAGGCCCGGATGTAATCAATCGAAGAGGAGATCGACTTGCCCGCTGCGTCCGCATCACTTTGCGTAGCGAGGTTGGCAACTAGGTACATCGGGCCAGTCATGTCGCTCGGTGTTGCCTGAGAGCCGACGAACTTCCCGTCGACGTAGAAGCTAATTTTATCTTTCTGCCAATCCATCCCGTAGGTGTGATAGCCCGGCGCGTTCGCCAGCTCGCTGTAGACTTGCCGGTTCTGCTGCCATGGAATGTTGGGCGTCTGATCCGTCGTATGGATCGTGCTGTAGACGCCCTTGTCGTTGCCTCCGTAGTGCTCAACCACGTCGAGTTCCTGCCAGCCTGGTAGATTGTTAGGGTTGGCAGCTGGCTTGTCGGGCAGCAGCCAGAACGCATCCCAGGCGCCCTTCATCGCGGAAAAGTCGGCACGAATCTCGAAGTACCCGTAGGTCTGCGAGAAATTACCCTGAGTGGTGATCAGCCCCGACTCCCAGCTTCCTGGATAGCCCGAGGTGGTCTTATCGGGAGCAGCGGTGATAGTCAGTGCACCACCCGAGACCTTGAAAGGATCATAGCCGGAGGCAGAGTCGACGAAGGAGGAGTGTCCGAACCCAATGTCAGAATTTGCGTCGAAGCGCCACTGTGAACGAATGTCACCCCAGGCTGTGCTGCCCGCTGCCTGGGAAATGCTGCGCGTGTTGAACTCGTCGTCAAACGTCAGCTTGTAGCCTGTCAGGTCAAGCATTCGTGTCCCCATGAGCACGGACTGCCAACTTTGTATTTATGCAATTAGTAGAGTTACGTAATTTTTCTTCGTCGACGTATTATTTAGTTCATGTATATTAATAAATTGCTAGGGTCTGGACTCAATCGGCAACGAAAGGCGGCGGGAGCGACGTCTGAGGCGTAGTAGCGGTCGAGCTTGTCGTATTGGGTGGCGATGCGGCGGAAGTCCTTGAGGCGGCTGAAGGTCGCCTCGATGCGCCAGCGTTCGCGGTAGCGGCGCTTGTCGTGGCGGATCCTCTTCTTCCGACCGCGCTTGCCCGGGATGATCGGCGTAATACTCTTCGCGCGCAGGTCGGCGCGCAGCCAGTCGGCGTCGTAGCCCTTGTCGGCGCTCAGGCGGCGGATCCGGCCGGGGGCTTCAGCCAGCACGGCCGGAGCGGAGGTGACATCGCTGGCGTTGCCTGGCGTCAGCAGGAGGACGCCGGGCCGGCCGAGGACGTCGGTGAGGGCGTGGATCTTGGTCGTCCGGCCGCCGCGCGACGGGCCGATGGCCTGCGTACGCCCCCCCTTTACCGCCGTGGGCCGAACGGTGCGCCTGCACGTCGGTGCTGTCGATGGCAGTCGCCTCGCCCGACCATCCCGCCTTGGCCAGCGCCGCGAGCATGGCCTTCCAGAAGCCGCGCGGTGAACACCGGTTTACGCGGTTATGGACTGTGGTGCGCGGGCCGTACGCGGCCGGACAGTCACGCCAGCGGCAGCCGGAGGTGAGTACGTGCAGGATGCCGGAGATGATCTGCCGGTCGTCCTTGCGCGCTGGTCCGGGCCGACCCTTCGGCATGAACGGTTCAATCACCGCCCACTGCGCATCCGAGAGCCAGAACAGGTCCGCCATCGTCGCCTCCGTGCTGCAAACGGCGGCCCTGGATCACAAAATCATAGAGCCTGCAAGTGCTTGATGCGGCCCACACTCTAACATCACTAGTAATCAGCAATGGGTATCCAGAAATGGGTTTCTCGGAAGCATATACTAAAATGAATGCTTGTCGTCACACTAGAGCCACGTCCGGCGCGGTTGAATCGTGGGGGATGGCGGACGGGCTGCGGATCTGATTCGATGTCGGGCTTTCCGAGGAGATCGGGATGCCGGCAGCCTTATCGTTGGATCTACGAGAGCGGGTGATCGCGGCGGTCGAAGCGGGAGCCTCGCGCTGCCAAGCAGCCAAGCGCTTCGGTATTGGCGCATCCAGCGCGATCCGCTGGCAAGAGCGTTTCCTGGAGGAAGGCGAGATTGCGCCCCGGCCGCCTTGTGATGAGCGGCCCGCACCCGCCATCGAGGCGCATGCCGAGCAGATCCTTCAGGCCTCCCAAGCCCACCCCAAGGCGTTCCTGCGGGAGTTGCGCGACACCCTGGCCGAACAAGGCGTCCGGACGAGCGTCAGCGGGTTGTGGCGGTTCTTCGCCCGGCATCGGATCACCCGTAAAAAGGGGCTGCCTACGCAGCTGAGCAGGAGCGGGCGGACGTGAGAGCCGCACGGGAGGTGTGGTTCTCGGATCAACTCGGCCTCGATCCCGACGCCCTCGTGTTCATCGACGAGACCGCCGCCGCGACGAACATGGCCCGAACCTATGGCCGGGCCCCGCGCAGCGAGCGCTGCCGGATCCTCGTGCCCCAGGCGCATTACAAGTCCACCACCGTCACCGCCCTGCGCCCCAGCGGCCTCGTCGCCACCACCCTGTTCGATGGCGCGACCAACGGTGAGCGCTTCCGAGCCTACGTCACCGACATCCTGGTCCCGGTGCTGAAGCCGGGCGACACCGTCGTCCTCGACAACCTGAACGTCCACAAAGTCACCGGCGTGCGTGAGGCCATCGAGGCGGCCGGCGCGCGGATCTTGTATCTCCCGGCCTACTCGCCGGACTTCAACCCGATCAATCCTTCGACGGGCTCAGGATGAGGAAGCCTTCGCCAAGCTCAAAGCCCTGCTGCGCACCGCCGCCGCACGCACCGTCCCCGACCTCTGGCAGGCTATCAGGGACGCCTTCGCCGCCTTCAGCCCAACCGAATGCCGGAACTACATTACCGCCGCAGGCTACGACGCTTATGACCCAATCTGAGCGGACGCAGCTCTAGAGCGGTATCTGAGCGGGATGAAACGGGTGGCGAGCTGGAAGGTTGATCGGCGGAGGCGGGCGCCGATGTCCTCAGCTCTGTCCATCGACTTGCGTCAACGCGCGGTTCATGCGGTCGAGACCGGCGCCTTGCGAGACCAAGCGGCCGAACGCTTCGGGGTCAGTCCGGCGAGCGCCAGTCGCTGATGCAGGCAATTTGCTCGTTAGGGCGACGTCGCGGCTAAGCCGATGGGCGGCGATCAATGCTCGCACCGGATCGAGGCACAGGGCGACCTGATCGTCTACCTCTACCAGGCGCAGCCCGGGATCTACCTTCGCGAGCTATAGACCACTCTGGCGGAGCACGGCGTCTGCGTCACGCGGAACGGCCTCTGGCGCTTTTTCAAGCGCCATGGCCTCTTGCGAAAAAACGTATAACCCACCCCGTCTGCAAGGTGGTCGCTGAAGGCGTCGCAGTCTGGTCTGCACACACGTATCCGGCATATCGGTGCAGCAGCAGCCTTCAAGATGGAGCCGCACGCCCCGAGCCTCGTAAGCACGTCGGCCTCGAAGAGCCGCTTTTTTGCCAGGCTTCCGGAGCGCCGCTCGACCGTCAGGCCATTTTCGCTGCCCTCCCGCAGGTCTCATGGACCCGCGCCGGTCACTCGCGCTCCGGTCAGGGTCGACCCTTTGCGATGTCTCAGGCGTGGGCTAGCTTTGGCTGGCGCTCGAAGCTCACGCCTTTCCGCAGCGTCGCCCATGCTACCCGGGCGAGCTTGGCAACGAGGGCGACGACCACCGCATTGGTAGCGATAGATCTCGTGCAGCGACGAGGCGGCCTGGCTCTCCGGGATGGCTTGAGAGTACGTGAGCAGCTCACCGTAGCGGAATGCCGAGAACCGGGACGGGAAAGCTCGAATCGACGAGGAGCACGCCGGCCCCGCGTCCCTGGGCTGGGCGAGCAGCCCCGGTCACCACCGGGTTGACGGTCCAGGCTTGATTGGCGGCCTGCCAGGCCTCAGGGGCGAAATCCGGTACGACGCTCTCGGCAAAAAAAAGCCGCTCGGGCTGACCGCAATCGGGGCTCGGACCGGTCGCATCCAGCGGCGAGATCCGCGCCCGGTAGAAGGCTGTGTCGAAGAGGAGGTTCGGATTCATCGTCGAGGACCAGTCCTCGGCCGCGTAGGCTGCCGTATCGATACTGCGCCCCGAGTGGTACCGCCGGGCCACGGAGCCTGAGTCGAATAATCCAATCGGATCCGGATGGATGTCAGCGTCCGTCCCACTGGGCGCACCCGCCGGATCGGCGCAGGGCGGCAGGACGTGCGGCCGCCCGGGCCGGCGCGCTCGAGTCTTGGCGCGACGTGGCTTTTCGCATAGCGGGCCGGGCCTGCCTACCCCGCTACCGCCTGCGGTGCAACCGAGCTTTCGACCAGCGGACCGGGGATCGCGGCCTCAGCGTCGACCATCAGGCGCGCCTCGTGGCGGCGCATGAACATCCACAGCGCCACGGCGCCCAACAGCACGAAGGCCAGGAGCGCGAGGCCCACCGGACCCATGACGTTCTCGATGGAGCGTCCGCACAGATACGCGCCGAAGCCCATGATCGAGGCCCAGGCGACGCCACCGACGGCGTTGAAGACCATGAAGCGGCGGGCATCGAGCTTGTTCACGCCGGCGAGGACTGCCGCGTAGGCGCGTAGCATCGCGGTGAAGCGGCCGAAGAACACGATCTTCCCGCCGTGCCGGCGGAACAAGTACTGGCCGAGCTTGAGCCGGCCGTGATCGAGCCCGATCAGGTGGCCCTTGCGCAGGAGCAGGGGCAGGCCCCAGCGGCGGCCGACCCAGTAACCAGCGTTGTCGCCGAGGATCGCGGCGGTCGCGGCGATCGCCACCACGAGGGCTATGTTCAGGTTGCCGGTGCTGCCGGCATAGGCCGCCGACGTGAGCAGGACCGTCTCGCCCGGGAGCGGCAGGCCGGCGCTCTCCAGGGTAATGATGATGAAGATGGCGATGTAGCCGTAATTGGCGATCAGGTCGGCAATGGGCAGATCGTGCAGGAAGGACATGCGGTCTCCTCGCGGATCGGAGGCCTGCGCTGTCAGTGAGAAACATGGCCGCTCCGGGGCGAAGCGCGAAATACCCGTCCGGATGACGATCCGCTGTGCCGCCGAGCACGACGGCTCTCAGGAATCGCCTGCCTCAGCGCGGGCCGGGCGTGGCGGCGTGCCGTCCCCACGCGCCTCCGCCAGATGGGCCCGCATCCAGGCGACCGTGCTGATGAGACCCTCGCGCAGGGCGACGCGGGGCTGCCAGTCGAGTTCGGACCGGATCAGCGCGGTGTCGAGCACGTTGGCCGGCACGTCGGCCGCGCGGCTCGGCTTGTACACGCAGCGTAGGCGCTCGCGTCCGAAGGCCGCCTCAAGCTCGGCGATGATCTGGTTGACGCTCAGGCCCGTGCCGCTGCCGACATTCATGACCTTGTGCAGGCCGTCATACGCGACCGCTGCCAGGAAGGCGTCGCTCACATCGTCGACATGTAGGAAGTCGCGCACGACCTCGCCAGTACCCCAGACCTCTAGCGGCAGATCTGTGAGCACGCGGTGGATGTAGCTGCCGATCAGGCCCTGGTACTTGTTGCCGAGCTGGAACCGGCCATACGGGTTGGCGATCCGCAGGATTTGGTAATCGATCCCGTGCAGATGCCGGTACAAATGTAAGGACTTCTCGATCATCAGCTTGCTGATGCCGTAGGCCGAGATGGGATCGGTCGGGGCCTGTTCTGAGATCGGTATGACACGCGGGATCCCGTAGATCGCGCCCCCGGAGGATGAGAACACGACCTTCTTGATCCGGGCCGAGCGGCAGATCTCAAGCAGGTGCAGGGTGGCGATCGGAGCTGCTGCGAGTTCGGCGGACGGGTCGCGGTTCGAGCTCTCGGGGATCGATCCGGCGATCAGATGGAAGACGACGTCCTGACGCTCGACCGCATTGGCGATGGCGAGGCGGTCGGAGAACTGACCAGTCACCCGAGCCACGCGCCGGTCGAGCGCTTCCGCCTGCGTGTGGCTGCGGCTGAAGCAGGTGACCTCGGCGCCGGCTTGCGCGAGGCGGTTGCATAGGTTCAGCCCGAGGAAGCCGGCACCGCCGAGCACGAGGCAGCGGGCCCCCGCGAGGACCGCGGCCGATGGGCCGGGTCCAGCATCAACTGGCAGCGCGTTACGCCCATCGCCGCCGCTCACGGTCGGAGATCCGCGCCGTGCTGGGCTGCCGGCGCATCGGTCTCGGCCCAATCCGGGTCACGCGCCTCGATCATGCGTTCGAGAAGGGCGAATGCGGACTGCTCGAGGGCGCGCCGTGTCGGCTCCAGGGGTACCTTTCCGTACGCTCGCGCTGCCGCGTAGGCGGCCGCATAGGCTGAGTCCCAGCCGGCGGCGAGGAGTGCTGGTCCCTCGGCTTCCAAGGCATCCCGGACGGTGATCCAAGCGGCCTGCTGGGCGGCATCCCAGGCTGCGGCCCGGACAGCGGAGCCGGTCTGCCGCAAGGTGAGATTCGCGACCGCCGCCCGCTTGCGTGCGCGCTTCAGGTGATCGCACAGGGATGCTAACTCGGCGACGTCCGTGAGTTCCGGCCGGTCAGCTAATTCGTCCGCCTCGACGTTCAGTTTGGCCAAGCGGAACCAAGCCGGCACGTGGGTGCGAACGAGCCAATCGGCGACCATCGCGATGCGCTGGCGCTCCAGGACCTCTGAGGCGCGCGTCCCGATCATGCGCGGGACGAGCGGGAGGATCAGCTGGTCGCGCTCCTCCTGCGGTAGACCATCGCTCCACGTCTGAATGAAAGCGGCGATGCTTGGCGATGCGCATGCGGGTTGGTCGGAATGCGGTTCGCCGGCGAGGTAGGCCACCGCCTCCATGGCGCACAGACCCTCGCCTGAAGCCTCGTGCGGCCCCGCCGCTAGGGTTGTTAGGTGGGTGAGACGCTCACGGTCGACGCGCTCTGGCTCTGCGCTGGTCGACGAGTGCTCTCGGGATAGGGGGGTACCGTCATCCCACACAGAGACCGGCCGGCTGGCCGCGTCCGAGATCGAGCCTCCGGCCGAAGTACCGAAGACCAATTCATGCTCAAGAGCGGCGATCGCGGAGATGACCTCCCCCGGATCGACGGTGTAGCTGACGTGGAAAGCGTGTACGCCGGGCCGGTGAAGGGTACGGCCGCGCAGGAACAGGATCTGTGCGCCGCTAGGCTCAATGCAACTTGTATACCCGCGGAAGTTGAAGGATAGCTCTTCATGAATCAGACCTAGGATTCGGCACCCAGGCCTACAGAACAGAGCATTGCAGAGTGCCGAGCTGCATGAGCCGACGACCACGGCGGCCGAGTGGAAAGTCGCGACCTGTTCGAGAAATGACATCGTCTCCGGGTATATCACTTCGAACCCTAATGGACGCAGCCGCTCTGCAATCTCTGTCTCGTTCACGAGGGCGCGCTGAGTGAACGCCTTTCGCGAGATAAAGAGGCGCCGGTCGTTCCGGCCCGAAAGGATGCCACGCTCGCGGGCGCGATCGAGGATCAGACTCCGCACGGCCGCAAAGATGTCGGCCGGCCAAACCGTGTCGTAGAACGGGCGGCCGGGTTTCATGTCGAAGGGGAAGAACGCCGGCACCGGCGCCATCCCGAGGAGCCCGAATTCAACCGGTTTGGGTGGCAGCTTGATCACCGGCCGGTCGCGCGTATCGAGCAAGCGTAGAATCTCCTCGTGCGAGTCGGGCATATGGTCGTCGATGCAGAGCGGGATTCCGTCCGGGCAGCGCGGATTGTTGTAGCTGAGCATCCGCGGCGCGAACTCGAGGAGCCAATGCCCGTAGTTTCGGCTCTGGAACCCGAACATCATGAGCCCAGCCTCGACCGTTTGCGTGCTTTCGGGCACCTCTACGAGGGCACGCGTGGCGCCGAACGAGGCCGTCATGATCTGATCCGGATTGAGACCGTCCTGCAGCAAGATGTCCGAGCGGCGAGGATGCGCGGCAAGATCGTAGACGAGCTTGTCACCGGCGATGACGACGTTGCTGCGCGGGAATGCCTGGCACCCATCTAGAAAAGCGAGATACTGGGCCGGCATGTCGAGGCCGCCCGCTTCGGAGCGCAGGGCGGGAGGCGCCTCCCAGAAGCGCAGCGCAGGCGCCCCGACGCGGCGCGCGGGCAGCACTTCTGTGTACCGGGCGCCGCCGGACGCCACGAGGGCCGCGACGGACACCATGTCGTAGGCGGCCAGGGGACCGGAACCAGTGATATGGCGGGTGCCTCCGTGGACGGCGATCGCCGCAGCGAACTGCCCCTTTTCCAGCAGAGCATCGAGCCTCAGACGGCGCAGGTTCTTGACCTTGGTGCTGAGTCGGTCGCCGTCCTCGGTGGTCACACCCGCGTCACCGCCATTCAGCTCATAGGCGAGGCGGTAGCATTGCAAGCAGGGGCCGTGCTCGTTCCGGAACTCATGTGCCCATCCGAGCCGCAGCAAGATCGCGACGCCGTCCTGGATCAGCGCGGGCGTAGCATCCTCAACGCGAAGGCTGGCGACATAGGCGCTGGCCTCTTCGAAGCGGGCTCGCCCGCAGAGGTCTCTCAGACGCGCAAGGGCGGCTGCCCTCGTCCAGTGTTCGCGACCGTCTGGAACGAGAGAGCCGATTAGATCGTAGATGTCTGACGCGGTACCGAGATGATCATCGCCCTCGAGTCGGAACGCGAGTGCCTCCAAGTGCCGCCGTATCGCGGCGCTCTCGGCACCCGTGCGATCCTCAGCCGCCGCGCGGGAGCGCAGACGCTCCACCATTTCCGAAGCGTTGTCGCGGGTCACCGTCCGGATCAGGTCGATGAAGATCTCCGTCGGCCTCATAATCTGTTCCGTGCCTTGCACGCCCTCGCTCATTGGGCAGCCCACCCGCGGGCGGTGTACTGGAACCGACACTCCGTGACGAGGCACCCGGACCCGGAGCGGAGCGGAACGGTACCGACCGGTGCGGTCGCCGACCCTGGAGGGCTCGCGGGGACTCGTGTAGGGCAGGGCACCGGACAGGCAGGGAACCCGCGCATGGACGATCACCCGAACAACAGGCCATCAGCTAGATTTGGTCGATCCCGTAGGCAGGTACGGATGCCAGCGCAATGACGATTCGCCTCGTCCTGTACGGCGCCGGCTCGCTTGCGCGCGAGATCGTCGATACCCTTGAGCGCCTGAACACGCACGAGATCGCAATTGATCTGCAGGCAAGCATCGTCGATCCCGGTGTCGACGCACCGGAGACGTTTCGCGGAAAGCCGGTCGTCCGGGACGTGCGGAGCTTTGCGGGCGACGACAGCCTGCGCTTCGTCGTCGCCCTCGGCGAGCCCGGGCCCCGGGCTCGAGCGGTCGCGTATCTGCGAACCGAGATCGGCGCACGCTTCGCCACAGTCATCGATCCCGAAGTGCTGATCGGGGCGAGCAGCCGCATCGGCACAGGTTCGGTGATCCTCGGCCATTCCTCCGTCACGGCAGATGCGCGGCTAGGCGAGCACGTGCTGGTCAATCCCGGCTGCACCGTCGCTCATGACAACGTGCTGGAGGATTTCGCGACGTTGAGCCCCGGCGTCCACCTGGCCGGGCATGTTTACGTCGGGGAGGGGGCGTTCCTTGGAACGGGCGCCTGCGTGATCCCGAAGATCCGGATCGGCGAGCGGGCCGTGGTCGGCGCCGGCGCCGTCGTGATCCGGAATGTGGCGCCCAGCCAGACCGTGTTCGGCAACCCTGCTCGCCCCTCGCCGGGCCGCCCCCTCCAGAGCGCCTGAGGGGAGAGCGGCCCGCGGGGCCGCTTGAGCCCACGCCTTCCGCGGCCGCGCCCGGCCATGTATAGCGGGCGCCGTCACCGAGCGTGCGGATGAGGATGGTGGCGGCCGACAGTCAGGATGTGTCTCGACAATGATCCCAGTGCTCATTCCAAGCTTGCCTGAGACGGACGCAATCGTTCCGTATCTCCGCCGGATCGATCAGTCGCATATCTATAGCAATTACGGGCCGCTATCCCGCGAGTTCAAGGCCAAGCTCTGCGACTTCGTCTCGGAGCGTGCCGGCGGCGCGCCGGTCGCGGCGACGATCACCGGCAACGGCACGAGCGCCATCGAACTCGCCCTCCGCTACCGGATCGCCGGCCGGAAGGGCCGGCTTTGCCTGATGCCAGCCTACACCTTCGTCGCCACCGCGCATGCAGCGGTCAATGTCGGCCTGGAACCGTTCTTCGCGGATGTCGATCCCGAGACACTGGCGCTCACCCCCGCGATTGCCGCGCGGGCCCTCGCCTCGGCCGAGGGAGATGTCGCCGCCGTGGTGGTAGTCAGCCCCTACGGTGCACCGATCGATGTTGCCGCCTGGGAGGCATTCGAGGCGGCGCACGGCATCCCAGTTGTGTTCGATGCGGCCGCCGCCACACTCAACCTGCAGCGCGTGGGCGTGCAGCCGATGTGCGTGAGCCTGCACGCCACTAAAGCGCTGGGCATCGGGGAAGGCGGGGCGATCCTTACCATTGACACTGATTTGGTGGCGCAAACCACCGCCATGACCGGCTTCGGCTTCTCGGCGAGCAGCCGCGTCTCTGAAGTGCAAGGCGGCAATTATCGGATCTCCGAATACGCCGCCGCCGTTGGATTGGCGGTATTCGACAGCCTCGAAGGGCGCATTCAGCGGCTGCGAGAAGCGTCGCTCGCCTATGTCGAGGGCTTCGGCCGGATCGGCGTACGCATGCAGCCGGGCTTCGGCACGGAGTGGCTGACCATGACGATCAGCGCGCTGTTCGAGCCCGAAGTCGCCGAAGCGGTGACGACAGGCTTCGATTCAGCTGGGATCCAGTGGCGGCGGTGGTACGGGACCGGCTGCCAAGCGCATCCCGCATTTGCAACGTGCCGGCACGACGGTCTCGCGCAGACCCCGGCCGTGGCCGCAGGCGCGATTGGAGTGCCGCTCTTCCCCGCAATCACGTTGGAGCAGATTGGCGATGTATGCGGTTGCGTGGAGCAATCGCTGGCGGCGCTTTGAAGCGGCAGAGACGGAACGTCCTCTGGGCGCGAAAAGAACGGTCAAGACGATGATGGGCGACCTTCGGCGGATCTTAACCCAGGCCAATCTGACGACGGCAGACGACGCGCTGGACGCAATCGAGAGTAGTCTCGCCACGCTGATCGACGATAGGCCGGAGACCGTCGCCCAACATCTCGTCACCTTTGGCTTCCGGTTCCAGGGCGAAGACCGGCTCGACCTAGCCGCGCGTGCCTATGGACTGGGGGCCCGGGTGACCCGTTCCCGCGCTCTGCAGTACAGCCTGGCTGCCATCCGGACGAGCATTGTCGACCTGTGCAGGCGCAAGGCGTTCGACAGAGTCGAAGGGCTGCTCCACGAATTGCGCGAGGCCAAGGCAGCCTGTCACGATCGTGGCGAGAACGATCCGTCACTAATCCACATCGCCTGGGACTACGAACTTGCCGGGGATGCCGAGAGTGCGGTGCGCAGTTACCTCCTCGCGCGGCTCGCGCGAGATCAACTGGGCGGACAAGTGCTGACGATCGATGGCGACACGCTTGAGCGCAAGATCCGGAACTTGCGGATCCTCCAAATGAACGCGTTTGCCGAGGAAGGCCGGTACGAGGAAGCACAAGCCCTCCACGAGCGAACACGGAAAGTCCTTGGGCTCGGTTCGCTGCGGACCTATAACATCGTCTCCGCTCACCAAGCCGCGGCTGCCGGTGAGGGAGAGTATCACGAATTGCTTCCGGCACGCCGGATAGTCGAGCCAGAGATTGCCTTTCTTGAAGGTACCGTAGCCCTAACTTCGGAATGCGGCACATTGGAGGCACCGCGGCAATACGTTGCCCGCTTCAAAGATTGCCTAACATTCCCTCGCAGCAACCTCGTGCTCAACGGCAACCGTCTCATCTACGATCTCGCTGCGCATCCATTGAGCGGCATTGCGGACATCAAAGACGGCGTGAATCCCGATCAAATTATGACTGCGGTCTATGGCGCTAAGTGTGCCTTGGTCGAAGAGCCGAAGAACCTGCAGACTCTGGATGCCGGGCTGATGATGTTCGGACTCCAGAGCAAGAACTATGGGCACTGGCTCCTTGAGTTCGTGCCGCGCATGTTGTGGTTCAACGATCATGCCTGTCCCTCCGGGTTCCCGATTTGCATCGACGATCATATGCCCGAGACGCATAGGCAAATAATTGAATTGCTCGACGAACGCCGTCGACCAATCCTGCCGCTCCCAGCAGTCGCCACCCGGTTTGGAGAACTCGGCGTCGCACCGGTTCCGACTTTCTTCCCCTTCGACACCCGAATTGGCAAAGCGATTTACGACGCAATTTGGCCGACCGACGTATTAGCGAAAATGAGGTATGCAGTCCTCGATAAGATTGTTACATGGGGCCTTGATTTACGTGCCTCAGGAAGGCGGATTTTCCTGTCCAGAAGGGGATTTCTGCAGCGCCAACTTATTAACGAGTCAGAGGTCATCGACACACTAAAACGAGTCGGCTTCGAAATAGTTTATCCTGAGCAGCTGTCTTTCGTGGAGCAGGTCAAACTATATTACTCAGCAGATCTGATCGTCGGGTCGGCAAGCTCCGCATTGACAAATTGTATTTTCTGTAATCCAAACGCCAGAGTGATCGCCTTAATTCACGAAAATCGGTCGTTCAATTTCCGCGGATACACAAGTATGATAACGTCGAGCGGGGCGAAGGTGCTTTTCATCCGCGGAGAAACCATCGCAAACGAAAAAACGCATCCATTCCATGCCAACTATAGAGTGACGCAGCAGCAAATTCAGCGCGGCCTCGAAGCGGTCCGAGGTGTCGAGTAACCAAACAACATCCAGTTTCTGAAATCACACCACGGACAGAAAACGGCGAGATCGAATTTTTAGACGTCGCCCCTGAAGCCGCGCAGAATCGCCCATCTCCGGCAACGGTAAAACGATCGATGCTATGCAGGCACGCAGCGCCTATTTGCGCATACGGACATGCGACGATGGTAAATTGGCCAACGCTGGCTTACTTCAGCTAACCGCTTTCATCGTCTGAAGGACACCTCGGTCCCACAATAAAGAGCATCGAATTGATGAAAACTCCAAGCACGAAACAAAGTCCGCTTATTTCCGTCATCACATTAAGTTATAATTATGCCCGATTTCTCCCTCATACTATAGAGTCAATTCTTTCTCAGGATTATAAGAATATTCAGCATATAATTATAGACGATGCATCTACGGATGATTCAGTAGCGGTCGCTCGTGCTTACGCTCGGAAAGACAAGAGAATTCAAGTCATTACTTCAGAAAAGAACCGTGGGGCATGTGCGGCCTACGCGGAGGCCTACAAACACATAAACGGCGACTTCGTCTGCTCGATAGACGCAGATGACGTACCGCATCCAACTAAATTCCGCAAACAGCTAGCATTTTTCTCAGCCAACCCCGACTACGATCTCGTAAGCACCTTTATAGATGTCATCGACGGGCAAGGGAAGTTTGTGACATCGCCGAACTTGCAAGAAGAATGGGTCAACAAAGAAAGAGATCTAAATGATCTTTCTAACTGGATATCTGGAAATTATATTGCACACTCTGCTGTAATGATGAGAAGAGAGGCCCACGATAAAGTTGGGGTACTAGACCCGAACATGGTGTACGCCCCTGACTATGAACACTTTACACGCTTCGTTGTCGGCGGACATAAAATCGCCACCTTACCGGAGAGGTTGATGAGCTATCGCGTACACAGCAGTAATATTACACATAAAAACCCTCAAGCTACATTTATCGAGTTTATATATATATTCTGGAAGTGGATCGCTCCTGTTCTGATCCAGCAACGTAAATTCCCAGACTTAGCAGGCCGGCTTTCACAAATAGTCGCACATGATCAATACGCTGAGATGCCTTTTCAAAACCGCATGCGGCTACTATCGTCGATCACACAATCTCCTTCCAAGATCCAAAATTTTCTTGATTTCACAAACTCAATCGCTAACGCGGACCCGCACCCGGGCAGCGTTCTTGAGGCGGCATTGAGTCACTCACCAGCGAACTTAGAGCTTCGATCAATGCTCCGTACAACGAGCAGGATGTCTAGTACCATCAACAGGTTGGCTGCACAGATTGAGACCAACAAACCTAATCATCACGCATCAGCAGAGCATTCGCAGCGCGGAAAGCTAATGTCATGGCTCCGACTATTTTCATCGAAATAAGTCATTATGAAAACTTCGCATGTGAATAATACATGAAAAATAGCAGCGCTTACTCTTCGAGACGGCCAAACAATCGCGTGGCTGGAGGAACCGCATTGGGAATCGTTTTTGCTGTTATTGTAGATAGTCATAAAACCTCAGGAGAGCTCGGAAATTTTTTAAACGCGTGTATAAATCAAACGGTACAACCCTCCAAGGTTATCTTAAATTTTGAAGGCCGTAGTCTTCCTTCTATTCATTCACCACTCCCCCTTGTGCTCCAGCGCAGCCACGCTGGCGCTACGCTGGCCGAACGTATTTGGGATATAATATCGAACTCGTCTTGCTCCTACTTGGTTATTTTTTCAGGCAGCAGCTGCGTCCCTAAACCATTCTTTTGCGAAAGGATTGGATTTCATGCCGCACATTTCAGCCCAGATGCCATATTCATTGAAGCACAGGCAGATTCGCACAGCAGCTTAAGTTATAGCTGTCTAGGCAGCGGAAGCCATACTTTCTATGCTCCGGAGAGCTTGGCACTTGTGGTCAGCCCTATGAGTCTTAAATTTGCTGCGAGCAATTTTGATCGGCATGTGACTAAAGGATTTCCGCTAGGGCCTTTTACGGCACTCATCCGTCCCAAAAATCGTTGCTCACTAAGGAATGAGCTTGAGGAATTCAACAAGGCGATCACCCAAATTGTGGGCCGAATTGCGCCAGAACTTGTATTAGCTTTGGGCGGAGAAGTAATTTGTGGTCACGCCGGTCATTCACCTGCCCCGTCCGATAATGAAAGTAAGTATTCTGCATTGCCGCCTCGAAGCGCAATAAACCTCGCGCGATCCGGCTTAGTCCGACCGGCGGCAGATACAAGCGCCCGGAGATCCAGCCGCCACAACTTAGAAGCAGTCGGAAAACATTTAGACTTAATGAAGCAGGCTCTAAGAAACTTTTCAGGCAAATCATTCATTCTCGATGATCACCTTGCGTACTCGGATCGTGAAATCGTAATGGTTTCGAGGTTTTTTGATGCTGAGATCTATCAAGCCAATCAGTTCCCGAATGACGAAATTCTAGCTGACCCACTCTCACATTTTCTGGAACGAGGCTGGACGAAGTTAAGTGAATTCAGTAAGTATTTCCAGGCTGATATATATCTGAGGGAGAACGATGATGTCAGACGCGCAGGCTTAAATCCCCTTATCCATTATCTAAGGTATGGACGTGCGGAAGGTCGCTCGCGTTGGGGGCGAAACGGGGAAGTATCAGGTCCGGATGAGTCGCTTTTGCTTACGAGCGGATTATTTGACCCCGAATACTACCTCTCCCAAAACGCCGATCTATTCAGGCAGGGAGTCGATCCAATCTGGCATTACCTGACGTACGGTGGCCTAGAGGGTCGTAGCCCCAGTGTTTATTTCGACGGTCTATGTTACCTCAACGAAAATCACGACATAGCAGAAGCTAGAATGAACCCGCTTCTGCATTATATCTTGTATGGCAGGGACGAAGGACGACAGATTAGGCCAGCGAACGAGACTCCCTGGCGGGCTCGTTTCGCGGGTCGTCCGAGAATGACTGACAGGGTGGAGTGGCATCTTGATGCCATAGACCGAGAGTCTATCTCGGACTGGTTCGAAAATACTGGAATACTGGGCAAGTATCAAGCCGATATCTTGTGCTGCGTTCCGTATCTCGTTCGCGATAACTTAACTTTGCGCCTTATGGATCAAGCCGTCGAACGCGGGGCAAGTTCTTTGCTGACGGTTCAGCATGCGACACCTGTCAGCTATGCAGAGGACAATAGCTCCTGGTCCGAGCGCTCCGGCAGCGTTCTTCGATTGTATGATTTTGCTGAAGAGCAATCTTATACCGATTTGATTAGTCACTTGGTGAAATCTAGAGGTGTAAAAACCCTACTTATTGCTGGATCTGCAGACATCTATCCGATGCTGCCTGATCTAAAACAGCGATTCAAGAATTTATTTATTGTAGATCAAATATTCAACACGACAGGCCATACGAAGCTTTCTCTGACATTTTCTCCGTACATTGATCGTTACATTGTCGAGAGCCGCGCCATGAAAGATTTTTTGTTAGAACGGGATATCGATTCGGACAGAATTGCTGTCTTGACAAGCGGCGTCAACCTCGGGTTTTTCTCTCGACAAGAAGTCGATGCTGACCGCGTGGTAGCATTACGGTCCGGTTGTGGCTTCAAGGACTCGGTGTCCTTTGTAGTCGGTTACGTCGGACGAATGTCTCCGGAAAAGAACCCACTCGGATTCCTTCAAATCGTTCGCGAGGTCATAGGCCGCCGGTCAGACATTGGATTTTTAATTGCTGGCAGCGGCCCAATGCTGGATCTGGTAAGAGAAGAAGTGCACCGTAGTCTCCCTGCCGAATTTGTTTCTGTCGTCGGTTTCGTGGAGGATGTAAGAGTCGCAATGCTATCGTGCGACCTACTTGTTTTACCATCTCACGTTGATGGCCGTCCTAACGCAATCATGGAGGCAAACGCTCTCGGAATACCTGTTCTTGGTAGCTCAATCGGGGGCATTTGCGAATTGATCAACGATGGAACAAACGGATTTCTCATCCGACCGGGAGCATATTCTGATTTCGCGGGAAAAATTTGCGGATTGGCTGATGATCCTGATCAATATAGGGAGCTTCGCGAGAGCTGTTTCAAGTTCGCTGCCGAGAACTTTGATCAAACCCCAATGTTCGATAATTTTTTCAGAATCATCTCGCGGTCATGCTGACCGGCCCTCGGGCCACTGGCCTGCCCCCATGCGGTGGCCCAGGTTCGAAGTTAGTGCATCGTCGGTCGCGTGACGATGGCAAGGCGAGCGGATGGTCGTGAGACGCTCGGTTCTGTTGGCCAGATGACGACCTCCGGCGCAGGCGGGCAGTAGCCGAGTGATGAGTGCGGCCGGATGCTGTTGTAGTGCCTCCGCCATTGCTCGATCACAACGCTAGCTTCCTTGAGGGTGTAGAACACTTCACCGTTGAGGAGTTCATCGCGCATCTTTGCGTTGAAGCTTTCGCAATAGCCGTTCTCCCATGGGCTGCCAGGCTCGATGTAGGCGGTCTCTGAGCCGACCGCCGCAATCCAGTCTCGGACCGATCGAGCGATGAACTCAGGTCCACTGTCCGAGCGGATATGGCCTGGCATACCGCGCAGGCTGAATAGATCCGAGAGGACATCGATCACGTCGTGCGCCTTCAGCTTACGAGATACGCGGATGGCTAGGCACTCACGGGTGAACTCATCGAGGACATTCAGCATCCGGTACTTGCGTCCGTCGTGCGTCCGATGCTCGACGAAGTCGTAGGACCAGACATGGTCGGGCCGCTCTGGCCGCAGGCGCACGCACGAGCCGTCGTTGAGCCGGAGGCGGCCCCGCTTCGGCTGTCGGGCTGGGACCTTGAGACCCCCCCGCCGCCAGATCCGTTCGACCCGCTTCACGTTGATCGTCCAGCCGTCGCGCTGGAGCAGCGCGGTGATCCGACGATACCCGTAGCGCCCATACTGGAGAGCCAGCGCGACGATGGCGGCGGTCAGTGTGGCCTCGTCCTCAACCACCACGGCGCACTTGCGTTGTGTCGAGCGGTGCTGACCCAGAACGCGGCAAGCGAACCGTTCCGACACGCCATGCTCGGCCACGACGTAGTCGACGCAAGCCCGGCGGCGAGCCGGGCTCAGAAGTTTCCCGAAGCCGCCTCCGTCAGGATGAGCTTTTCCAGCGTCAGGTCAGAGATCGCCCGACGAAGGCGCTGGTTCTCGGTCTCCAGAGACTTGAGCCGCTCGACCTGATCACCCTTCAATCCACCGTACTCGGAGCGCCAGCGGTAATACGTGACTTCTGTCACCTCGATGGACCGGATTGCTTCGGCGACCTTGCGGCCTTGTGAGAACAGAACATCCACTTGGCGCAGCTTGGCGACGATCTCTTCAGACGTATGCTTCTTCCGACGCGTCACAACATCCTCCACATGGCGCAAAGCCATACCTCAGGGAGGACCACTTTTCGGCTCTTCGCCAAGTTTGGTGGATTGGGTTGGTGGGAGGGATGCCGGAAGGTAGCTCCTGGCTGAACCGGGGGGGATTCTCAGATCAGGGTATGGCCCTTCTCTGTCACATCCCCGGTTGTCGCTTTCTCCACGTCACGCGTGAGGAGAGCACTACCCTTCGCATTTCCGCTCAAGCGAAGCGCGATCATGCCCGTTGCCCACGCTGTCGTACGGTCAGCCGGTCGGTGCATAGTCGCTATCACCGGCGTCCCGCCGACCTGCCGACGAGCGGTCAGGAAGTGCGTCTGACCCTGGCGATCCGACGTTTTTACTGCCACGACCCTGCTTGCGCCCGCCGAACCTTTGCCGAGCGTCTGCCGGGCCTCCTCGACCGCTACGCTCAGAGAACCTGCCGGCTGGTCGATGCTCAGGTTCGGACCGCGCTGGCGCTCGGTGCCACACCCGCCGCCCGGCTGCTGCCGCACCTGGCGATGCCCACCAGTGCCACGACGCTGCTGCGGGGTATCCGCCAATGTCCGCTGCCGACCGGATCCAAACCGATCATCGTCGGTGTCGACGACTGGGCTCTGCGCAAGGGCAGAACCTATGGCACCATCCTGGTCAACCTCGAACGCCGCCGTCCCATCGATCTGCTGCCGGATCGTTCGGCCTCGACGCTGGCGGCCCGGCTCCGGCGCGACCCACAAATCCAGGTCGTGGCACGGGACCGCTCGACCGAATATGCGCGTGGGACCGCCATGGGTGCGCCCGATGCCGTTCAGGTCGTGGATCGGTGGCATCTCCTGCTCAATACCCGACAGATGGTCGAGCGCTGGCTCGCCCGCGTCCATCCGCGTCTGAAGCTGTTGCCGGCCGTGGCCCCGTCATCGCCATCGATTCGGCGCGTCACGCCCTACCCGCGCGCACCGTCCGAGATGCTCGCGCGGGCCGCGGCCCACGGTCGATGGGAAGCCGCCTATGACGACGTGCGTCGCCGCCATGCGGAAGGACACTCGCTTCGGCGCATCAATCGCGAGACGGGCTTGGCCCGCGCCACGGTGCGCAAGTACGCCTTCGCCGCGAGCTTTCCCCGGAACGGCATGCGCGAGCCGAAGCCGAGCATGCTCCATCCTTATCTCTGGCATCTGCATGGCCGCCTCGATGAGGGCTGCGAGAATGCGGAGCAGCTCTGGCGCGAACTTCAGGGGATCGGCTTTGCCGGCACCTCGAAGCAGGTGCATCGCTGGTTGTCCGAGCGGCGCGCAGGCTTGGCCGGAACGACTATCCGGTCGTCGCCAGCACCGACCGACACCCGTGTTCTGACCTCCACCGCATCACCCCTGGCCTCATCCAAGCAGCTGTCCTGGTATCTCCTGCGGGAGCCCGAAGACCTCGGCCCTGAGGCGGCTGCGGTCGTCTCGCGTGTCCTGCAGGATACCGAGGCGGCCAAGGTGGTCGATCTCGGCCGCAGGTTCTGCCGGATCGTCCGGAGCCACTGTGGCCAGCAGCCGTCAGGAAAATCAGATGTCCCGGCGTTCGATCAATGGCTGGGCGAAGCGCAAAGCTGCGGTGTCCGGATCGTCGAGAGCTTCGCTGCTAGCCTCGGCCAGGATAGAGATGCTGTTCGGTCCGCACTGACACTGCCTTGGAGCAGTGGACAAGCCGAAGGCCAGATCACGCGTCTCAAGCTCTTGAAGCGCACCTTGTACGGTCGCGCCGCTCTCGACCTCCTAAAACGACGGTTCCTCCTCGCAGCCTGATCCACCAAACTTGGCGAAGAGCCACTTTTCAGGGGGCAGGCCACTCCTGCGTACGGCCGTCGCGCGCACCATCCCCGACCTCTGGCAGGCCATTCGGGATGCCTTCGCCGCCTTCAGCCCAACTGAATGCCGAAACTGCATCTCCGCCGCAGGATACGACGCTTATGACCCAATCTGAGCGGACGCGGCTCTAAGCACCGGAGCAAGGGTGCCGTGATCCTCCCCCGGTTTCACGAACACCTCTGATACGCTCTGGCTGAGCGGGAAGGTGTCGCATGGCGAAGACGAGACGGAAGTTCGCGCCCGAGTTCTAACGCGAAGCGGTCGCCCTGCTGGAGAGCAGCGAGCGGCTGCAGACGCAGGTCGCGGCCGAACTTGGGATCCAACCCTCGAGGTTGCGGCAGTGGCGTGCCGCCCTGAACGGGGCTTATCCGTGCCGATCATCACCGGCGCTACGGTGCGCCGCGTGTGCATGCCGCCTTGCGGGCGGAAGGCCGAGCAGCCAGCTGCCGACGGGTGGTGCGCCTGATGCGCGGGCACGGCATCCGAGCTCTAGCGGGCCGTCGGTTCCGGCCCTACACGACCGACAGCCGACACGAGTTCCCGATCGCACCGAACCTCCTGAGGCAGAACTTCTTGGCCGCGCGGCCCAACACGGTCTGGCTGGCAGACATCACCTACCTGCCGACCGCCGAGGGCTGGCTCTACCTGGCCGCCGTCCTCGACCTCGCCACCCACAAGTTCGTCGGATGGGCGATGCGCGATCATATACGGACCGAGCTGACCGTGGCTGCGCTGATGATGGGCACCCAACGGCAGCGACCGGCTGCCGGGTTCATCTGCCACTCGGATCGCGGTAGCCAGTATGCGGCCCAGGCCTACCGGAAGCAGCTCGCCTGCATGGGGGCGAGGCCATCCAAGAGTCGAACGGCCTGCTGCTACGACAATGCCCCGATGGAGAGCTTCTTCCATACCCTCAAGGTCAAACTCGTCCATCAGCGGCGATGAGCGACCCGAGACGACGCCCGGCGCGACCTGTTTGCCTAGATCGAAGACTACTACCATCGGCAGCGTATCCACTCGGCGCTCAGCTATCTTTCGCCCGAGCAGGCAGAACGAAACGCGAGCTAAACCCCCGTTTCCGCGAAATGGGGGGAGGATCACCTACTTCACACCGCCCTGAGCGTTCTGGCTTCGGTCGGAGCGCCGTTCGTCATTTTCGCGTCTTCAACAAGCTGCGCCGAGATTCGAGGACGTCCGACTCATATCCCGAGTCGTTGCTCATGATTCCATGCTCCCAAGTACTATGAACTCCGGGCGCATCGTCGCCTATCGAGACCTCGATCCCTGTCTCAATGTCGATCACATCTCGAAGCGCACAAAGAAAGCCTTGTTCGTAGCGCAGCCCTGCTTCCGACGCGTAATGCGCGGGATCGAAGAACACGTAGCCCTCGGGCGACCGATTGCTGATCCGGGTCAAAGTTGCGCCCGGCATCACACGCGTCGTCGATGGTATTGCATATCGTTCGGTTTTTTCACAGGTAAGAACAGCAAGAACGCGGATACTTCCTTTAGTTTGAAGCTTCAGAGTGTGTATTGCAGATAGAATCTGCAACTCAAGCTCATCAGTATATGGATTCAGAACGTTCCATAAAAAGATCGTTGGCTTTCCATTCGAGAGCATTTTTTTGAATCTCCGAATTCGTTCTTCATATCTACTAATCAAAGCGGCATAATTGTTGATTCGAAACTCGTCGGCACCTTCATGATTGAAGCAGAAACGTCTCGACGGAATCCATGGTACGTTTAAGCCTTCATGAATAACAATTTTTTCTGGGTCTAAAAGCCCAGCGAAATCATCCGCTAGAATTTTTGCGGTCGCATTCGGTGTCGCATAGACTAAATCGAAAGGAAGAGTTTTTTCGCCTAGCAACCGCGATTTTCTTAAACCCCATTTAGTAATTAAAGTTTTTGGCAGACAATCCGATCCAAGAGATATAATGTTAATTGATTGCAATCTATCATTTGAAATATTATCGAATTGGGAGGTAAGTACTTTATGTATGTAATTGCGTCGTTGTTGATCTAAGATCGATCTTGGACGGTCCCTCATTAAATTTTCAACTCCGCAAATTTCGAGCGGATCCAGCGGAGCTGTAGGCAAGCTAGCATAAGAGACAAAATCGGCGTCGAGCCCGGGACTTTGCCGATACCTATCTAGGCCGTCAAACTTAGTCCCGAAATTACGCTCTAGCCAAATCTTATAAGTATTGTACTTTGCAATTAGGACAGAATTCGATGCTTGTCTTGCTGTCATGATTTCCTCGGTGGTCTTCCGAAAACTTACAGACTATGGTTCTTGTTAATACTGCAATGATCGTTGGCAGCTTTTCTGACTTCGGGTTGACCTGACCGGTATCTTGGACCGGGCCAGTTGCGAGGTTACTGCATGGTGGCGGCCATGGGTAGCCGGAAGGCCAGATCCGGCAAACTGACAGGCGCGGGCGGCCGATAGCCCAGCGACGAATGCGGTCGGATGCAGTTGTACGTGGTTTGCCATAGACCGATCACGATCTGCGCCTCCTTCAGCGAGTAGAAGATCTCCTGACGTAGGCACTCGTCAAGAAGTTTGCCGTTGAAGCTCTTGCAATACCCGTTCTCCCACGGCGATCCTGGCGCGATGTACTGGATCTGTGGCTCCGTCTTGTCACCCCACTTGCGCAGCGCCTTCTAGATCATCTCAGGGCCATTGTCGCAGCGGATGTTCTCCGGGATGCCGTGCAGGCACATGGCCTCTGCCAAGGCCTCGATCACGTCGACGCTGTTGATGCGCCGGGCCACCTTCAGCGCTAGACAAGTTCGGCTGTGCTCGTCGATCAGCGTCAGGATGCGCAGGCTCCGGCCGTCGTGCGTCTGCGCCTGTACGAAGTCGAAGCTCCAGACGTGGTTGCGGTGGAGCGGGCGCAGGCGCACGCACGAGCCATCGTTCAGCCATAGGCGGCTGCGGGGTCTCTGTCAGCTGGGGACCTTCAACCCCTCGCGACGCCAGATGCCCTCATGGTGAGCCTGTCGAACCATGAACCCGGTCCTTGCCCACTTGCCAGCCGGCTGCCTGCAGCGGCGCGGTGACGCGGCGGTAGCCCTAGCGCCCGTACTCGGACGCCAGGGCGATGATGGCGCGGGTCAGCTCATCCTCGTCAGCCGGCACGGTGGGCACGTAGCGCTGCGTACCCCGATGCTGGCCGACGATCCGGCAGGCGTGACGCTCCGAGAGGCTGTACTTCTCCCGGATGCTGTCGACCGCCTACCCGCGTCGCTCGGGGGCTACAAGTTTCCCATGGCGAACTGGTCCTGCGGCTCGCGGGTGAGCTGGAAGGCCTGGGCGACGTTCTCGGCGGTCTGGCCCATGTGGTAGCCGTTGAAGGCGTCCCAGAGCCCGTCCTTGATCATCGTGTCGACGAGCTTGATGTCGCCCATCTTCTGGCCGCCGCGCAGGT
>NZ_JAKSYK010000162.1:0-306 GCF_022829425.1 Methylobacterium sp. J-072
GGCGGGGGCGGCGGCCGGCGCCGGGGCGCGTCAGGGGGAGCAATCGCCCGCGGGCTGGCGGGCCAGCGCGCCGGCCCCGGCCCCGGCCCGGCCCGCAACGCCGCGCAGCCGCGGCCATGCGGGTCGGTGGCGAGGTGGGGGGCGGCGCGCAGGGCGTCGGGCCAGATGTTGTGGGGCGCTTCCGCCTTCCCCGCGCCCTCGGCGGGGGAGGGTGGCCCCGGGGTGAGCGAGGGTCGGGAGAGGGGCAGCGCGACGAGAGCGGGTTTCGCGCCCGACGCGCCACTCCCGGACATGGCGCTCCCCTCT
>NZ_JAKSYK010000172.1:0-93735 GCF_022829425.1 Methylobacterium sp. J-072
TGCCGTAGCGCGCCAACGCGGTCTCAATCCGGACGGGCGGCTCATGGTCGTTGAGATGGCCGTCGATCACCGCGTCCCGGTACGAGTAGGTGAAGATCGGCTCGCCAAAGATCTCGGTGGTGTGCAGCGCGGGCGTGGCGGTCAGGCCGATTTTCACCGCGTCGAAGTAGTCGAGCACGCGCCGGTACTTCGAGACGTAGTCGGCCTCGTCGCGGAAGCTCAACTCGGCGTCGGAGAGTTCGCGGTCGAGCAGGTAGCCACGGTGGCATTCGTCTACTACGATCAGATCATATTGGTCGATGGCGGGGGCCTGCGCCGGGTCGTCGGTGAGCAGGACGCGCTTCACCAACCCTTGGATCGTGCAGATGTGCAGCTTCGTGTCGGCGTCGGGCACTACGTCTCTGAGACCCTTCAAACCGAAGATGTCAGAGAAGGTCTTGCCGGTAACAACCTTTGTGGTCGAGAATTCGCCCTCGGTCTGGTCGCCCAGCGCCGAGCGGTCCACGACGAAGCAGACGCGGTGGAAGCGCTTGGTCGAGAGCAGGCGGTACAGTAGCGCGATGGCGAGCTTGGTCTTGCCTGAGCCGGTCGCCATCGCCACCAGCATCGTGCGCTGATCCGCCTCAAGGCTCTCTTCGACCTTAGCGACGGCCGCCTTCTGGTAGTCGCGTAACGGGAAGCCGAACACCATCGGCTGGTCCTTGAGCGCCTGGGTCGCCGCCTCGACATCAACGCTGAGCTTGCCTAGCAGGCCCTCCGGCGTTGGCCAGTCCACGAGCGCGCGGCGCAGGTTGGACGGACGGCGCACGTCGCGGAACCACACGCCGCTCTGCGTCTCGATCTGTCTAAGGTACACGCGGCCGTTGGCGGCGAACACGAAGGGCACCCGGTAAGCGTGCGGCCCGTCCTGCCACGGCGCGCCATCGACGAGGGTGATCTCGCCAGTCTCCTGGATGTCGCGGGCGTAACGCTCCGCCTGATCGATGGCGCTCGACACGCTGATGTTCTTGCGTTTGGCCTCGACCACCCCGACCGGCGTTAAGCCAACGAACAGCGCGTAGTCGGCCCGTCCTTTGACGATGGGCCACTCGGCAATGGCCATGTTGCGGCCTTTAACGGGCCGGGTGCCCTCGCTCCAGCGCAACCGCTGCGTGTCGGCCTCCCAGCCGTTGTCTTTAAGCTGCCTGTCAATCAGAGCGCGGGTGTCGGCCTCGTCGAGGTCGATCTTCTCGGCCGCCTTCTCGCCGGATATGACGAGGGCCTGAAGGGTCGCAACAGGGGTCTTTTCTGCCTGAGACTGAAGGGCCACGAGCCTGGAGGCCAACTCGGCCTTCTCGATCTCGCCTTCTTGGGCGAGCGCCTCCCAGACTGCTCGATCCTCGCTCTCGCGACGCAGGCGCTCAGACAGGCTCTCACGCTCACGCGCCTCTTGCTCGGCGAGAAGCCGGGCTGCCTCTGCTGCGCCCTCGCTATTGGCGAGGCTCAACCGCAGTGCGGCGATCTCCTCGCGCAGGGTCGCGGAAGCATCGACCGGCGGTGGCGGCGGCAGAAACGGGCCGGGCTTGAAGTCGGGCTGCTTGCCGTAAGTGCGGTGGAACCAGATCGCGATCTGACGGGCGAATTTTAGGCCCGACAGCGCCTCGGCGTGCGTGCCTTTGACCTCATGGGCCGCGTCATTTCCGAGCTTACGCAGGCCGTGGAACAGGTCCGCGGTCTCGTGGGGCAGGACACGCTCGTAGGACAGGCGCGACAGAATGGACTCAAAGCTGTCGCGACGCTCGGGCTGGTACAGGCCCTGGCGGGCGGCGATCTCCTTGGCCAGGAGTTCGGCGAACTGCCGCAGCTTGATAAGGGCCGTCGAGGGATCAGTTCGGAAATAGCTCTCCGCGAGCGCGGGCAGCGCCTCAAGGTTTTGCCCGTACCCTCCCATGAAGCCGAAGTTGGCGGTGCTGGCCATCGCGCCCTATTGCCGATCCCGATTGGTTGGCACCGTAGGCAACCCATGGCGGCCCCTTCAACGTGTGGTTGGTGCTGCTTGTGCGATTGACGGGCAAGCGAGGCTTCTCTGTAACGGTGGTGGGCAACCCGCCATTTCAGTACGCACACCCGCCATGCGTCGTTCGCTGAGCGGGCGCACTTTGCTCCGGTGACTATGGTGCCGATGCGACGCTGTGACGAGGTTTCTATTGTCAGCGAGGACGGCGTAGAAGTGGGGCCAAGGCTCCACCATGCGCAAGCCGCGTTCGCCGCCCAGGTGGCGCGCGAGGCGGCGCTTACCGTTGTTGCCCGCGCCGCTGAGTGCGACTGCGATCTTTTTTAGCCGACCCGCATTTTGAACCAGAAAGCTTCGTACCAATCAGAAAAGATGAACATTGGTGCCGCGGGTAGCTCGTCGTGATTGGCACTCGTATCAATCCGCCAAGCCCAAAGGTGCCCGGCTTTGTGATCGACATGCTTGCGGCACCACTTCTCGCCCTCGTCCAGCAAGCGCTGCATAGGGCCCGGCTCAAGCCGAACGGCATGCCCGCCAGGGATCGTCCACACGGGATCGCCGGGCTGCCTCGCTGCCTGCGCTTCAGCTTCGATGCCAGCCATGAGCCGGTCCAAGAATGCCGGGCGCATCATTGCCGCACCTCCTGTAGGCCGCGTCGTGCGATCAGCGCCTTGTGACCACCCCGTCGGTCTAGCTCGCCGCAGACCAGCGACAGATCGTAGTCCCCGCAGTCAGTCAGCCCTTCCGTTGACCCGAGGGCACGGAGCATGTGGTCTCGTACATCGCGGCCGAGGACGCATGGCGGGAATGGCGTGAGCCGCACGCCATGGACGTCGGCGTAGGTGAGTTCGGAAACCGAGCCAAGGTACACGATACCCAACAGATTGGCAGTCCAAACCCCCTGAGATACCCCCTCGGATTGTACGACGAATGCCGGCATCCAAGCCGCGTAGGACCACATCTCGCCCCAGCGCTCATCGGCCCGCTGTCGGTGGTCGCACGCTCGCGTTGCGGCGCGTCGGATGCGGTGGACCTCATCGTATAGCTCGCCGGGCGCTCCGCATGCCCGTGTGACGGCTTCGACGCGCCGCAGCCGGTGCGACGTCAGGCACCCATCGGTCCAGGTACCCAGCCCATCAGCGATGCGTCGAGCCCGGTAGCGCCGGCAGCGATCGCACGCGGGTGATCCACACCACACTCGACGTCCCGTCGCTATCTGTGTTCCGCAAGTTTCGAGTTTCGTCCGCAGATGGTTATTCGTGTACTCAGACTTCAAAATTCGTTGTGTCAAGCCCGTCATAAATATCCTTGATGATGCGGAAAGTGTCTTAGGATACTTACCTTCCGCTCAGAAGGACATTTATATCATGAAAATACGAGATATCATAAACGTCGTTGATATCGACAGTTGCCCGGCGGATGTATTCATTGCCATGCTTCGAGATATGCAAGCAATGCCAGAGATCGAGACTCTGGCTGATCGCGAGGCGTTCATGGCGATCATGTACGGCGACGAGGCCGAGGATCTGCGGATTGAGCAACAGCGCGAGGATCTGCGAAAAACCCGTGCCCAGGCCGACAAACTGCGAGCAGATGCCGACCGCGCCCGTGCAGAAGCCGATGCACGGCGTGCCGGCGGATGATGACATATAAAACCGATCCTTTCGGGGCCGGGTTGTTGTGCTGAGCAGTTAGGATATGAAGTCGGTCAAGAACCGTCGCGAGAGGTTTTCATGTCTGCCAAAGAACCGCACTATGCAGTTAAGTTTGCTGAACGATACGGGTCAGCCACGGATGCCTATCTAAATGCTCAAACGGCTCTAGCGCGGTTAGAAGAACTGATTGAGGACGCAACTGATCTCAAGGGCAATTTCGACAAATGGGTCCCAACAGATACACGATGGGCTCCGTGGGTTGGCGGTGAAATTATTTCTTATTACTGGGTAGGATTTGTGACATGTCTTGAATGGCATGCACGATCCAGGTTGGTCGATTTACTTACATTCAAGCCTTCAGCCGCTAAAACAGACGATCTAAGGGTTATCAAAGAAAAAGTAGTCATCGAAATGTTCGCTGCGAATGTGACTTTGCCATCAATCGTCGGCGCCGTCACTAACGTGTCAAATTTTGATGATTACATGAATATCTTTTCTAGAATTTTCAAGTCATTTGATGAAAATACGAATGCTTGGGATGCGCTTAAAGCTCAACGTCAAAATACAGGCGCACCGTGGGTGGATGAAAGTGAGTTTGATGATCTTGTCAACCTGTACTTTTCGCGCAATGATCTGGTGCATGAGATAGGCATTACTAGGTTAGGTCATATTAACGTCAGGGATCGGTTAGATCCAGATGAGGCTATCAGACTCGGGAAACTTGTGCAGCGTACTATGCTTGCCATAGAAGCTTTGATCACAGCTAAACTGCCTCCGGAATTTCCTAACCTTTTAGACTCATCAGGTAACCCTACGGATGTACTGGTTCGGATAGAGCAAGAAATAGTAAAATATGAGGATAGAATTGGTCGTTTGACGACTGCTTTTACGGACAGTCCAGTAGATAAAGATGAAAATTGGGAGCCGGCGAAATCAGCTTCTGCGGAATATATCATCAAAGAAAAGACATTTCTTGATAATGCCCAGATTTTACATAATCGGTATGTGGAAATGCGCGAGCCTCTGAAACTTGCTCTCGTTAGGGCAAGGCATGCTTATTTGAAACAAGTTGTTGACATGGTTGGTGAAGTTTGGGATGTGGACGATGCGTCGGGAGGAAATCCTTAGCAAAATTCAGAAGACGGGCACCAACCGCATCAACTGATTGCCCCGACCAATCGCCCGATGTCCCGCGTTGTACGTCGTATCTCGGGTCCGTAGGTAATACCCCAGCGTGTGGTACGTCGGATCGTAGACTCGGGTGGTGTCGCCTTCTTCGCGCAGGTGGGCGACAACGCGGCCCTGGTGATCCCGGATCGTCGTGGTGCTGCTCATGCCGCCCACCGTGCAAGGGCAGCCTCAGCCTCGGCCCTGTTGTCCCGGATGCGATAGATTGTCTGCCGCGTCAGACTCGTGGCCTTGGCGATCGCCTGGACGGCCTCGCCCATTTCGAGACGGGCAACGACGTCGCTGAACTGCGATCGGCTATAGGAGGGCTTGCGGCCGAGGTAGGCGTCATCTCGCTCCTTGGCATAGGCGATGCCGGCTTTTTGCGCTTCTCGTGTTGCCTCGGCCTGGGCCTGCGCAGTTGCGGCCATGAAGCCAATCAGCGCGTCCCGGACAGCCATCTGTACGGGATCAGTGGTGCTGCCGTCGAACGTCATCCCATTGATGACGGTCTTAACAATGACGCCGCGGTCCATGAACTCACGGATCACCGACGTCACATCCTGGTAGTTGCGGCCGAGCCTGTCGACCCAACGACACAAAAGCACGTCGCCTGCCCGAAGCATGTCGAACAGGCGCCGGCCCTGCGGGCGTTCGGCCAGGACAGTCGAGACGCCCGAAACCCCTTCATCCGATACAACCACATCGATCTTGAAGCCTGCGGCCTCAGCCTGCTTACGCTGGTGTGCGATCGTCTGATCGGCAACACTCACGCGGGCGTAGAGGACGGTCTGCATCGGGCTAATTCTCGTCCGTTGATACGATGTCCGTATAGATGCATGTACGTTAGAGGAAAGCAACCCATACGGACGCTATTTCTCGACAGAACACCGTGTACGCTACGGCATACCCCTACCGACAAACGTGCCCATGCGTGAGGTGCAGGTTTTGAAAGGTCGTTCATGCGCGAGGACATCGACGATCCGCTTGCGCGTCTACGTGAACTAAGCAGTGATACCTACAAGCCCCCACCTGCTCCAACGATCGATTTCGACAAGGAACCGCTATTCGCCGCACTCTCGCGTGCGACCCTGGAAGGTCCTGAGTACGAGCTTCTACCTGGGTTGTTCCTTCGACCTACATACGCTCATATTTTTGCCCCCCCAATGGTCGCCGTAGCCGCTCCACCACGATCAGAGAGCCATAACCCGGGTCCCTGGTATGCTCTACAGAACGAATACGCAGCCGAAACCGCTCAGATACAGGTCTCGCTCGCAGTAGGAGCGCGGCCCCTCGGCATGCCAAGACTTGAAATTCTGAAGCTGACCGTGGCTGCAATTCGACTTGTCTCAAGCCAACCAGTTTGTTTGCCAATCTTGGCGAATGTACCTTTCGAGGAAGCCCGTCAGCCGTCTGGACCAGTTCATGTTTGGAGGTTCGAGCGGCCACTGGCCATTTCCGGTCAGCCTGTAAATCTTACCCCGTCGTTCAATAAGTCGCTGGCTGGCTTCCTCCCCAATCTTACCGTGGTCCAGTCAGATCCAGACCTAGAGCGAGCCTTCATCTTGGCTGATGGCCTTTGGTGGCTTCCGACCCCCGAAGCACAGTTGATTACGATCTGGACTGTCATCGAAATGTTGATGCGGCCTGGGCGTCGAGATACCACAAAGAGCCTCGCTCGGGCGGTTCGCGCATACGTCGGCCGAGATCGAGCATCCGGCGATCGCTTGTACCAGGACGTTGCCCGGCTTTATCGGGCAAGAGGAAGCTCCGTGCATGCCGGCCTGGGAGCGACAATGTACGACGTACGCGACTCGTACATGATCCTGCGCGAGATCCTACTTCGCGCGTTTCTCTCTCGGCAGAGGCCCCCCAGGCCTGCGGACATTACCCCACTTTGGTGATGCCTCCGTAGTAGCTCACGTTCCAAATCCCAAGATCAGCCGATAGGAATAACTTCCCGGGTGATCTGGAACATCCCGCATGGGCAAGTTCATGCCGGTACGATTGCAGCAGCGTAGTGTGCCAGTACAGGCACACATAATCAGCTTGCGTATTCGTCGACATCGTATTGCTTTTGATCTCATTGACACTTTGCAATCGTTCTTATGGAATGCAAGCGAAGCAAGGAGACTTTGAATGTCAAACGACGCTTATGACGATGATCCTTTTGATGATCCTGTTCGCGAATTGAAAGTACAGTTCGCGCTTGTGTTTGTGGGTTGTTTGATATCGAATGGATGTTCGTTCGAGGTATAGGAGGCTTCGAAGATACGGAATTGGGAATGACAAACTACATCATTTTCCTGGTTCATGGAGGAAAATTCAATTTTATCGGGTTTATACTGAAAGCCCTTATACCAACTGGTGGTTTTGGATGGTTAATCGGCATGCTTGCGATATTCGGGCGCATGGCCTTTAAGCTTTTCACCCACAGATAGGTCCCGGCATACATGAGGTGGTACTGCCGAAATACTTCGGCAGCATCAATGCTCCGTTGGCCAATCGTACGGCGTGACGGCTAGCAGCTTCTCGACGCGGGCACGCACCAGAACCGCAGCCTCGGGGTGCCGACTACCGTCAGACGCCCCGCCGAGAGGGTGACGACGACTTCCGCGGGCCATGCTCTGATCACAACCGCGTCGTGCTCGTCGTCGTAGCGGTAGCGTTAGGAGACACCCTCGGCGGGGCCATCCGCGCTCCAGTCCGCCAGCAGGTTTAGGATGCGCTCCCGCCACGCGGGATCGACAGGGGTGAGCGGTACGAAACCGGGAGCGTGCGTGCATCCAAGCTATCCGATCGCGCTAGCCTGCCAAACAATTCCACCTGGGAGCAGCCCGAGGCATAGCGAGAGCCTGTCGGCCCCCGCCACTTGCGCCTGTAGCTCGTGTTCCCGGCTGGTAGCCTCGTCGAAGACGCGGGCGAGTCGCGCGCGGGTCGCCACCTCGCCCACTAGACGGTCAGCGCGTTCGCATTCTTCGACCCGCTCAGAACGCTCTGGTTCGACGTCCGCGCGAAGCTCCGCGGCCCGGGTTTCCAGCGCTTGGATCTGGATTGGGAGAGCCGCTGCCATCTCATGCCGATGGCTGGTGCGCACTGGCTACTTTCCGCGGCCGACCTCGGCCTCGATAGGTCCCCGCCTCCATCTTCTTAGCTTGGTCCTCAGTACGCCGACGACGCCCGCGTTCGACCTCTGCAAGGCGAAGACGCTCAGCGCGCTCGTCCGCCGTCTCGTTAATTGTGGCATTCTCGGATTTCCTGGCGCGCCCCGCACTCTTGCGCTTGACGTCCATGACGCCAGCTTCGAACACCGGCACCAGCATCACGTCGGTGAAGCCACCTGCAAGCATTCGGGCTCGCAGGCGCTCAGCCTGCCCGTCATCGTAGACGTGAATTTCGTAGCGCCCACTGTATTCCGGGTCTCGGATTGCGCCACGAGTAACCATCTGGAAAATGTCCTCGTCTTCGCGAGCCGCGCGGACGGCTTCGCGGTCGAGGTTTAGAGCCTCAATGAGCGCCGTGTCAGCGGGTGTGGCTTTGCACGAGTAGACGACGGCGCACTCCTCGAACTCGCGCAGAACGTTCGTTCCAGCGGTCTTAGGCCTGACCTCCAGTCCGGCGAACCGATGTCGCAGGTACGGCGCCGCCATCTGGTTCGCTGTCCAGTAGCCCTGAAAATTTATGGTACTGAGGTGCTGCGCGATAGCCGCGATGCAGGCGCTGCCTTCGCTCCTCTCCCACCAATTCGTAGAGCCCGAATGGCGGGTGTAGTAGCGGATCTCAATCTGCGGCTGACCGATGCGCCGATTGCCCACGGGAACCGTGTTGATGTGAACGCCACCTGCCCGGCGTGTGGCGTAGTCGAGCAGGCTTCCGGTGTACCCCGTTGCGGCGATTGTCACAGAGCGAGCACCTTGAAGCTCGGCCAGCGTCCAGATCGATCGCCACCGGACGCGACGCTTCGAGACCCCAGCGTCCGCCCAGACGGCGATATTGACCTCGACGATGCGGCCGCGCGAGGCAGCCAACCGGTGCAATTCGACGAGTTCGCGACCGACATCGCCTCGCACCTGCCGGATACCGACGCGCTGGACGTCCTTGCGAGGAGCCAGCCTGTACCATCCGTCTTCGCTGCTCGGGACGAGGTCGTAAAATGCCGCGAGGGCGGGCCAAGAGGCGCCGAGACCAATCTCGCCGGACATGATCGCCGTATCAATGATCTCGTCGACGCAGACGTGCCAGCCCGCGATGTCGCTCCGCTCCAAGCCAAGCAACCCAGCGTGCGTCGTGACGATGATCGTGTGCGGGCTCGCGGCTCGTGCCAGGGCATCTCGCAGGCGGCGATCGACGCCCGAGCGGTTCCGGGGCTGATCAGAATGAATAGTCTCAATCGTCAGGGTCTTGCCATGGGCCGCTGCCAGTTCCCGGAGGTGTGCTGCATGTTCCTCCGTAAGATCGATCCGCGGCGTCGCCAGAACGTAGAGCGCGGGCGCAGCGACCATCTCCCGGTTCCGTCTTGATGACTTCCCGCAGCCGGGCGCTCCAGTGTAGTTCGTGAAGGTAGTCTCGCCCACTTGTGGTGGGCGATCGATGAAAGAAAAATCCGTCCGGTGCATGTCTCTTAAATGAAAACGTGGATCGATTAAATCTAACACGTCATGCAAGGGCAGCGTATATCAATGAATTATTGACTTGTAAGAAGGCGCGAAGCGCTCGCGCGCCGTGTTTGTCGGGTACGGGCTTTGCCCGTGCCCGCGAGGACGAGTGCGCACAGCGGCGGGACGCGGTACGCGTCTCCGCCCTGTTCGAAAGCTAATCCGTCATGCCGGGATCAATCCCGCGGCGGCGCAGCTTGCGCCGCAACGGGATCTCAAGCCGCATCGCTTGTCACGACCGGGGCTGCTGCCCCGATCGGTCTGCGCTCGCGGCGGCGCCCGGGGCGAGTTGAATTCAGCAGTCCGATTCCCTGTCTGGATCTCGCCTCCTTCGTCCAACTCGTTCCCTCGTCGAGATCCCCCCTCTTCGATGACACGCGCTGCGCGCGCTTGAGGTACGCAACGGACGAAATTCTCGTCGTCCAAGTTACTGTGGTGTTTCGACTATCGTGCACCCGACGCCCCAAGTAAATGAGCCATGCTCGTGAGCCGAAGCGCTCGCACGTACTTTCAAGAATGTTGTGGAATACCCATTAGGATTCACGAGATCTGTAGTCCGCCACTGCCGAGCGCACCCGTGGCCGAAGCACGTTGACAAAGGTATTCACTCGTTCGGCAAGCCAAGCGAAGGCAATTCGTCTTACATCCGCTTGATCCAGGAAGCCTGTACTCAAGGTATCTGTTACTGTGTCGCGACCGTCTCGCGTGCTCGTCAATTTGGCCGTACCACCTAGCAGCAACCGAATGTCATCCCATTGTTCCGCAACGGCCTGCATAGCATACGATCCGGCGGTGTTCCGATGAGAGGACAGGAAAAGACCAATCTCGCGCCGATTAAAATCTCGGTAGACGGTTAGCCACGACGAGCCACTTGGCGCCGGCATCATGAACCCGAGGTAGCCTTGGCGGGCGGGCCTCGGGATCTGTTGCTCGGGATCGTCGAGCTTGAGAACTTGCAAAAATTCCGACCAAAAACGTTGCTGAGCGTCGGACAAAGCGGTTCGCTCAGGATCCGCGATCGAGCTTTCGGAGCTTAGATCTTCTTGGCTTCGGACCATGTACCCTTCAGGAACATCGATCACGGTTCTAATCACGTTAACAGTGCGAGCGAGAACGCGTGGTACAACGATGCGGTCGCCACTAGGTAGCACATAGAAAGGCAACTCGACGAGGCCCATCGTAAAATGCAAACCAGCATGGTCTTGGAGATACTCGGCTATAGCCTCGACTCCCTCGCGGATGCCGTCGCCAACGATCAGCAACAGAAATCGGCCGCGCCGCAGGTTCGCAGTCAGCGCATCATTGAATGCCGTTTCATCCACTAAAGGGTATTGGGCTTGTACGCGTTCGAGCAGAGGGTTTTTCGAATGCCCGAGCCTCTGCCTAACGACCCTTTGGAGGTCGGCGGATGACCACCGGCAGAGTTCCTTGGCGTAATCGAGGATCTGCGCAACGACCTCGCGTCGCCCTTCCGGATTTTTCCAAAGCTTGCACTCTACTATTACGGGTAGACCAGTAGAAGTTACGAGAAGGTTGTCGATCAATCCTGCTGACGTGCTCAGTTCCGTGCAGATCGGAATTGGGTCGGCAAAGATCGGATCGATCTCTCTGATAGGCAGTACGGCCGGATGCGCTTGGACCAGCGCCTGAATGTCAGCCTCGCTGAGCCTTCGATTCGGATCATCTTGCCTCAGCGGCAATAGTGGCACAGCACCACCGCCGCTAGAAGTTAGAAGAAGCGGTACGCATTGTTGTCTTGTCAAGGCTACCTCTACCAGCGCGTTAGAACGCAGCGCCTGACTTGTTAGAGCTACGACGTTGCTGTGCTGCTATCGACTACAAAGGCGAAGAAGCTTCTACTCCCTCGCGGCATTGAGCGTCATCTCCTGAGAGAACCGTTCCATCGTTTCGGTGAGAAGGCGCCGGGCAACCGGCTCACCAGGAGTCGCTCGGGCATGCTCCTCCATCAAGCGTTGAAGGAAGATCTGAGCCGCGGCCTTCCTGCTCGTTTTCGCGCTCCGCCGAACATGAACCCAGCCCCGCCGGAACCTCACCCACCAAACGTCACCCCGCGGATTTACGCCCTGCGGCGCACTACCCTCGCGCCGAACGGCGCAGAGGAACAGACTGGCATGGATCAAAAAACCCTGGAGCGAACGTGCGCGCGCACGCGCGAGCCGCCTCCAGCGTCAGACGCAGGACGGGAACGTGGCCATCAACGCCTCCTGGAATTTGGAGAACATTCAGCAAGCTAATGTCGCATCGCATCGAACTCGGGCGGCGCATTCATATCTGTCAGCGTCGTAGAAGCCGCAGGCGCCCCGGTCTCCACACTGCTGAAGCGATACTCATTCGCCATTCGGCCACGCCGAAATTCCAAAGGTGCACGTGTGCCGCGCGCAGAAAGCAACCCGCGCAACTGCTTACCGAAAGCGTCAGCAGTCAACTCGCCCTTCGAACCGAGATTGATCGCCGCGTAGTGCTTGTAGCAGTAAAGGTACAAGTCCGTGGCCCGGATCCAGCCGTTGGCATCCTTGCGCCGTGCGTAAGCCGAATCAGTCGGAGCAAAATTGTCGAGCCATTGTTCGACGGGCCCACGGAGACGTGTTGCTTCCTGCCGGTCTCGCAGCTTGGCCGCGAAGCCCAATCTGTCGATCGGGCGTGACCCCCATGGATCGACCGAGCGCCAAATCATGATCATGTCCGCGTGATCGAGCGCTGTAATTGCCGCGGGGTCGGCCGGCGTCTCTCGCGCATGGAGTTCTGCGAATCGTCTCATCGAGTACGTGTCGGGCATTATTTCCCAAATGCGATGGTGCGTAGACCCGACGATCGTCGCGTTGTTAGAAACAATGCCAATGTTTCCGGTGCCGAGGGTGCGATTCACCCATTCTTGTTGCGTGATGCAGCGCCGGAATTGGCCTCGCTGCTTGGCGGCCGACTCGTCGACGTCGTCCAAATTGATGACATATCTGTCCCACACCGCCCTGGTCCGACTGTCTAGCATCTCGTCGAGCTTGATGTTCACGCATAGTGTGGCCAGTGGGCGGAACAGTGCCTTGATGAACTCCGACTTGCCAGAGCCACCTGTGCTGCTGTGAATCATCAACACCAGATGGTGGTCGATCGGTTCGCCCAACAGCTTGCGCTTAACTTGGTGCATGATTGTCAGGATGACAGCCGCAGAAAAATCTGGGTCGTCGTCGAGTCTCTGGCGGCAAAGGTCTACCAGTGCCTTTCTACCTTGCTCCTCTTCTTCGGCTGATACTGAAGCGCCTACACGGCTGATCGTAGTGAAAACCTGTCTGGCGTCGACTCGCCGTTGGTCAATCTGCCAGTCGGCAAATACGGCAGAGGCGAGCCACAGCGGAATTTTTTGGCCGTCGCGCCTAGCTTCGATGGTCAAGGCCCGCAGAACACGATCCATTGTCAGTGACTGTCGTCCGACGTTCCAAAGCGGGTCCACTGGGTTGATTTGGTCGCGTCGCCAGGAAATGCGCTGATCGTAGGTGCAGCAGACGCGCTCGCGCTTGAGCCAATCAAGGATGTAGTCTTCTTCCTCGGAGCCTACCACGCCGAGGTCGGCGCCCGGCGCGTGGTCCACGGCATCCACGCCGTCCGCAGGCTCCACGCCGTCCGCACGCTCCACGCCGTCCGCACGCTCCACGCCGCTGACGGCTGCCGATGACGCGAGGCCCTTAGCGGCGAGCCCTTCTTTGCGCAGATACTCGTGCAGATCTTCCCAGGCATGGCGTTGGCCGCTCAATGCGGCCGCAGACTGATCAGGCAAGCGTCCGGCCTTCTCGGCGGTCAATCCCTTCGTCTTCACCAGACTCCTCCTCTTCACGTCGGATATCCTGTTGACGACGTGTCGTGGTTTCGCATACATGGCGGAGTCGGCGGAGGCAAGCATGAGCGTGGAAAAAATCGATTCGGACGAGATGCGGCGGTTGTTGGAAGGTTTGATCGGTGCGCTCGATGTGTTTCGCGGCCACAGCGCGCGGATATCGGTCGCTCAGATCCAAGCTGCCCTGCTCACGGCTTTGATGACCATGGACGTAGAGCAAGGCGATCGACTGCCAACCGTGGCTGACATCGCCCAGCACCTCGGCCTAACTCCGTCCGGAGCCAGCCGCCTTATGGGTCATCTCAGCGAGCCGCTTTCCGATGGCCGGGCTTCTCTAGTCATGAGCGATCGTGGTCCGATGGGCATGCGCTCAGGAGCGTTCGTCCTATCCGACGAGGGCCGCAAGGCGGTGGTGCGCGCAGTCGAAGCGCTCACCGGTCGTACGGTTGAGAATTTTACGACCCACGACTTTTTATCTTTTGCTGTAGCGCGTCATGGTCAGAAGCAGTCGGGCGACCTGGAAGTGACACCAATAGGGTCTCGTATACTTTTACTACGCCCTCATCGCGATGCGCTGGCGCGAGAAATTCTCGACTGGTGCACCGATAACCTGAGCGCCAAGCCAGACATTAAGATGACCGACAAGGGTGTCGAGATCACTTTCGAGACCGGGGATCAAGCATCGGCGTTCAGGCTTGTGTGGGGCTGATGCGATATTTGTTTATAAGCAAATCACTCGTCCGCCACTATAGGTCTCCTTTCCCCCTTTTCGTCTTACTCTCTCGTATCGAAACCCGAGTACATTTCAATAATATAACTCTGGAGAATTCTCGATGTTATGACCCATCCGGGTCTGATCGCGCTGTTACGTACGGTCGAACCTTCAAGCCTGAACATGATCGATTTCGACCCCCTGCAACAAGAGACTTGGCCTTTTCTTCTTACAGTTGTGCAAGTCGCGGCCATTATCGGCTGCGACATTTCCAAGGTCTACGACATGCTGCGGATGCCGCCAGATAGAGGAGGGATCGTGCCTCGCCTGATGGGTGACGGGCCGCGTCCCCGGAAACGCGTCCACCGCGATGATCTGATCCTGTGGCTGCAACGGCTCCCAGATTCTCCCCCACAGCCCGCGTCCTTCGTCCCGCTTGGTCGTCCCGGCAGACCAAAGGCTGCGGCTCACAATGCTCCGCGGAGCTTCGCGGAGCGATTCGGCCGAAGAAAACACTAGAGGAGATCACGAGATGGCGTTCTACCAGCACGGGCGATGGTACACAGAGTTCAAGGCCGGCGATTATCGCGAGACCAAGCCCACCGATATCATTGCTAACACACCGGCAGGAAAATCGAAGGCCAAAAAGATCCAGGCGGAACGCAAGGCGCTTTTCAAAGCCCTGGCCGCTGAGGTCGAGAAGCTTAACGTTCGCGACAAGCGCGGGAAGATCGTGGACCAGCCGGTCTGCGACGCGTTCTCGGCATACTGGGAGAACCATGCTCAGCACGCTAGAGGCGCGAAAAACATCTTCCGCGAGTTGGCCTACGCCGAGGCGTTCTTCGGCCCGGAGATGCCGATCAGCCATATCGACGCTGAGGCAATGATTAGGCTTCGCGAGAAGCGCCGCCGCGACACGTCTAAGCGAACGAAGAGACCGACTCCGATCTCAAACCGGGCCGTGAACATCACGTGCGAAGCGGTCAAGTTCGCGCTGGCGTGGCTTCGGAAGAACGGGCGGACGGTGTGCGAGATTGACTGGAGCGTGGTGCTCCTGGAGGTCCAGGACCGAGTGACTGAGTTCAAGCCGTCCCACGAGGCGGTGGTGCTGAATGAGTTCCGGCCGGACTATCTCCCATGCCTTCTCTTCATGCTGGAGTGCGGCTCTCGGAAGGCTCAAGCGGTCAGCCTACAGTGGACGGACGTGAACTGGGAGTCGTGGTCGATCACCCTCAAGAAGCAGAAGAAGCGCGGATCCCGCCGGTCCCCGAAGCCGCACCTGATCCCAATCAGTAAGGAGATCGAGGCACTCCTCCTCGCCCAGACCGACCCCGACACGCGCGAGCCCTACCACCCCGAGTTCGTGTGGACCTATGTGGCCGAGAGGACGCGAACAGAGGTCAAGTCAGGCCGGGAGATCGTCGCGGGCCAGCGCTACCCGATCACCTACGAGGGCCTGTCAAGCTACTGGGTGCGGTTCAAGGCGAACCACGGCTTCAAGGATGTCCGGATCCACGATCTGCGCCATGCGGCCGGGACTCGGATCTACCGACAGAGCAAAAACCCGCTCGCGACCCGAGACCTCCTGGGCCACTCGAACCTTTCCGTGACCGAGCGATATATGCACTCGACGCACGAGGACCTCCGCGAGGCGATGAACCGCCGGTTCGGAGACGGCGGAGCCCGCGTAAACTCACAACAATAGTCACAACAGGCCGTGCGATGCACATCTAAAGCGATAGAGAATAATGGTTATTTGCACTAGCACGTCTAGTTCCCAAGCTGAATGTCGTCGGTTCGATCCCGATCGCCCGCTCCACCTAACCGTCCCAAATTGTTATGGAAAAGTGCCTCCCGGAGGGCGCTGATCCGCTCCTCGATACCCGGTCAAACCCGGGTGGGGGGGCGTTTTCCCCGTGCATTCCCCCCTCAAAGTCCCGCTCACGGCCATGCTACCAGCCGGCCGAGCGGGCCGGCCTACCTCGTTTGGCGGAATCGGCCGGGCGGTGGGCTCGGTTAGAGTTCCCGTCTGTACGGAGCCGCTGGCGCGGAGCGCTCGGAAACTCTGGGGCTGGGTGCGATGGCGGTTCGGCGAGACATGGCGGGCTTCGGGCCGGGGGGGGCCGCGTTGGCGGCCTGGCTTCCGCTCGATGGCCCTGGCGACATCTCCGGCCGGCAGGCGGCCCGTCCCGCGCGGCGGCGCCGTCGCGCGGAGACACTTCCGCGGCTCGGGGCCTCGGCGATCCCCTGGATCCTGCTGATCATGCTGGCGCCGGTGAGCGGCGAGCAGGTCCAGCTTCCGGGGCTCGATAAGGCGATCTGGATGGGCGCCGATCTGGCGGCCCTCGCCTTCCTGGTCCTGCGGCGCGATCTCGCCAGCACCCTGTTCGGGAGCCGGCCGATCATCCTGCTCTGGCCCGCGCTCGCCATCCTGTCGGCGGCTTGGTCCCTGACCCCGGGCATCTCGGCCTATCATGGCCTCCAGCTGCTCGCCACGATCGTGGCCGGGATCGCCCTGCGCGCCACGGTGGGACTGTCCGGCGTCGTCCGGATCGTGTTTCTCGGGCTCCTGGGCGGCCAGATCCTGTCGGTCGTGCTGGGGGTGGCCGCGCCTGGCATGACCCGCGGCCTCAGCGGGGAATGGTCGGGGGTCTACTCGCACAAGAACGTGCTCGGGGGCCTGATGAGCCTCCAGCTGCTCTGCGCCGCCTCCCTGTTCCTGCAGGGCTGGAACCGGGTTCTGACGGGCGTGGCCTTCCTCGGGGCTCTGGCGCTGCTCGCCTCGTCCCATTCCGCGACCGCCCTGATGGCCGGCGTCCTCGGGCTTGCACCGCTCAGCGTCATCATGGCGTGGCGCCAGGGAAACCTGGTCACGGGCTTCTGCCTGGGCGTCGCCATCGCGCTCGCCGGCATCGGCGTCCTGGTCGGCGCGAGCTACGGGGCGGATCTGTCCGCCAGCCTGCTCTCCGATCTCGGCAAGGACACGACGCTCACCGGCCGCACGATCCTCTGGCAGTTCGGCATCGACCAGTTCTGGCGGGAGCCCGTCATCGGCATCGGCTACAAGGCCTATTGGGAGAGCCCGATCACGACCGCGCCCTACCTGCACTTCACCACGAAGCAGAAGGTCTGGTTCTTCCATAACAACTTCATCGACATCGCGGTCGCGTTCGGAACCGTCGGCCTGCTCGTCTTTTCTGGCGTGATGCTCGATACGGCGCGCCGGGTCATCCTGCACTTCGCCCGATCGCCGGGCTATATCGAGGCGTGGCCGATCCTGTTCCTGGCACAGCTCAGCGTCCTCATCTGTTTCGAATGCCCGCTCTTCGTGAATCACGGGCTGCATCAATTCTTGTTGGCGGCGATCCTACCGGTCCTGCGGACCCGGCCGGAGACCTGACGGCGCGCCGATCCGACACCGGTTCTCGAGGCTGCGCCGGCAAGATCTGTTTTGCACACGCATCCGGGCCAGGCGCTGGATTTTGCAAGAGAAGACCGCTTTTTGTGTTGACCGGATCCTGTCGCCGGCACGGCGTCAGCACGAAGACAATCGCATTTCAAACAATCCGACCCCAAACCTGCCGATTCGGCAGATCCGGATTGGAAACTATCGATACCGCATCGGCATACCGGTCGATACCGGACAGGCAATTTCGATGTATGATGATTACTGATTTTTCGCGCTAAAATATCTTGCAAAATTGTTAACTTCTGCACAATATCGTCCATCGAAGGTTGGTGCGATGTGCTGCATTGCAATATCCGTCCCGCGGTTCCGCGAGAGACATGCCTATATTACCCGGCATCTCCACACGATCTGGGGGCCGGACTTCGAGGTCCTGGGCATCGACGGGACGGTGGCCGGTCGGGACGCCGCGCCGGATTCCGGCCTGAGCCCAGGCCAGGTCGGTTGCGCCCTCTCCCACCTGGCGGCCTATGAGTCGATGATCGCCCGCAAGCTGCCCTGGGGGCTCATCGTCGCGGACGACGCGGTGCTTCCGCCCGACATCCACGACATCCTGGTTCGGGTCGAGGCGACCCTGCGCCGGGGCGACGTCGTCCTGCTCCACAATCGGCCGCAGCATCGCGCCGCGTTCAGCACCGTGGATGCGGTCTCGATCGGCGATTACCGGCTGTGCCTGCCGATGAGCATGGGCGGGCTCGGCGCGAATGCGGCCTACGTGATCACCCGGCAGGCGGCGGAAGGCATCCTGGCGGCGAACCGTCCGGTGGTTGCGGCCGCGAACGATTGGGGCTTCTTCTACCAGCGTCAGGCGATCAGCCGGGCACGGGTGATGTCACCGAACCCCGTCGCGCTCAAAGCCTTCGAAACCCCGATCTTCTCATCCGGATCGAAAGGCGGCCGCGGCCTCATGGCCGGCAGCCGATTGCTCCAGCCGCTCTGGGTCGCCAGCCGCAAATTCATGAGCGCGCGGATTACGGGCAAAACGACCTTCGTGGACGAAGCCTCGCCTTACGGGACCATGTCGCCGCAATAGCGGACAGAGCCGGTGAGAGTCTGGTTGACGCGTCTTTCCGACCCTCGACCTCATCCTGAGGAACCAGCGCCAGCGGGACTCAAAGGAGCCCTCCAGAGGCTACCGCGATCCCTGGCGGGCTCCTGCGAGGCCGAGCGATCTTCGATCGCCCGGCACCTCTGAGGGGAGTGATTCGGAGATCCGTGGCTCCGAACCGTCTTCCGACCGAGATCGAGACGTCAAACACGCTCTGAAACGCGCCGCCTCAGTTCAGCTTCTTGGTCAGCCGCAGGCAGAGGATGCCGGGCTTGTCCGAACCCGGAAACGGGTGCCGGTCGGTCAGGCTGCCGTAGACGTTGTGGTCGTCCCGGATCCCGAACACCTCGCTCCGCTCTACGGAAAACCCGTCGAACTTGTCGACGATGTCCAGGCCCAGCAGGTGCGGCTCGGTGACGGTCGGCGGATGGTTGATCTCGACGATCAGCAGGATCGTCCCGCCCGGTGCGCAGACACGCTTCAGCTCGCCGATCGTCTGGTCGACATCCTCGACGTGATCGAGGGCGTTGAACATGGTCACCACATCGAAGCGGCCGTTCGGGAACGGGATGCTCTCGCTCGGCGCCGCGACGTAGCGCATCTGATGGCGCCCGCGATTGAGCTTCACGTAGGAATCGGCCAGCGGGTCGAGGCCGACGCGCTCCAGGGCCTCGGTCGCCCATTCCAGGCTGCCGACCGGGCCGCAGCCCACGTCGAGAACCCGTTTGCCGGCGTAGAACCCTTGGTCCAGGCCGAAGAACGACGTGTAGAACGGGACCAGGTGGGCATTGTAGAAGCGCCCCTTCGACTTCCACAGGGTCTTGCGCCAGAAGGCTAGTTCCACGAGTTCCTTGATGGACGACCGCAGGGCAGGTCGATGGGCCAGAAACCGGCCCGCGCTCTGCTTGATGACCAGCATTCCGTATCCTCCTGCCTTGAAATCTCTTGGTTCCAAAAGTTTTGCGGGTGCGAAACCGGAGCGATCGTTTGCGATCGTCCGAGGCCGCCGTCGTCATGGTCAGCGGATCGCAAGCGTGATCGCGCATTCCCGACGCACATGGCCCGTCACTGACCATGAGAGCGTGCCGAGCCAATCTCGCAGGACTCCCCTCGGCCGCGCAGGCTATCCATTCGGATGAGCGCGGCGAGACTGACGAGGTAGCCCAAGCCAGCCGCGTGGCGGCCAGGAGCAATCCGTTTCGAAGCCGGATTTGCCGGAGCGGGGACATCGGCTCGAAGCACCCGCCGCAACCGAAAGGCGTACCCCGCCTCCTCCGACTTTGCCCGTGGGCCGGCCGCGAACCATGGCAATTTGGCTGCCGACATGCGGACGGGTCGGGACCGGCCCGACGGTCCAGCCGTCACGGCGTCCGCCGCGATCCCCTGGCAGCGAAGAGTGACGATGATCCGATCGCTTTCGAGTTCAGCTCCGAACGGAACGCTCTCGCTCCAGGAGGCCCGGCCGGCCGGCCCGGTCTCGTTCGCGGTCGTGCGGCCGTATCTCATCGTGCTCGCGCAGACCATCGCGCTGCTGATGGTGCTCAAGCTGTCCCGGGTCATCGACGAGCGGAACAACTTCTACATCATCGTGCTCCCGCTGCTGCTGTCCGCCGCGATGGTGCGCCGGACCTATGCCGCCTCCGACCGAGCCGCCATCCGGCTGCTGCAGCTGATCGGCGTGATCTCGGGGGCCTATGCGCTCGTTCACTACCCGCTCTTCCCGGTGGTCGAGCAGGGCTTCAAGGCGACGATGACGCTTTGGGCCATCGTGGTCCTCTGGGTCGCCGCCGTGGCGTCCGGGATCCTGTGCCTGCGCTGGCCGTCGCTCGGCGCCGTGGGAGCGTCATATCTGGTCTGGAGCAAGCTTGCCGTCATCCGGGTGACCGGGCTCTGGCACGGGCACATCATCGACGTCGTGCCCCTCGCCGAGGTCAGCTTCTGCCTGCTCGCCGGCCTCGCCATCATCGCGCTGACGGAGCGCGTGAGCGCCCGGCCGGGCCTGGGCGGCTCCGCGACGAGCGACACGGCGATCGCGAGCGCGCTGTTCTCCAAAATCCTGATCGCGGCGGCGATCAGCATCCATCTCGGGAACTACTATTCGTCCTTCCTGGCCAAGGTGACGCTGGATGCCGGCCCGACTTCCTGGCTGCTGACGAACGACCCCGGCAAGCTGTTCAGCGTCGGCCTCGACAACAACCACGTGTTCTACGCGAGCTGGTCCTGGCTGGTGGCGGGCATGCGGGCGATCCTGAGCCATGCCGGGCCGGTGACGAACGCGTTCATCCTGCTCGGACAGGGCGCGGCGCTGGTGGGCATCCTGATGCCGCGACGCTGGCTCGTGGTCCTGCTGCTCGGCTTCGACGCGATGCACCTGTCCATCGTGGCCGTCATGGGGGCCAACTTCGCCCCGTGGATCCTGCTGAACCTGGCGATCGGCGCCGTGGTGGTCAGCCGCCACTACCAGCGGCCGCCGCTCTTGGTCGGGCTCTTCTCGGTGCTGTTCATCCTCACCGACAACAGCTTCATGACCCAGGCGCGGCTCGGCTGGTACGACACCGCCGCGAACAACAAGATGTACTTCCAGGCGGTCGATAAGGACGGTGGCCGGCATTACGTCCCGACGAATTTCTTCACCTTCTACTCGTATCCCTTCGCCCACATGGCCTATGGGTCACCGGACGCCGAGACCGCCTTCGCCCTCGACAACCCGAATGGCGGAACCCAGGTCTACCGCAAGGTGCTGGCCTCGCAGACCTGCGACGTGCCGGTCCTGACCGCCCGGGACGAGGCCGGGCAGGAACTGTCCAAAAACGAGATCGACCGGCCCGCGGTGGACGCCTATATCCGCGGCTATCACGGCCTGGTCAGCCGGATCGCCGACACGCTCGGGTCGTTTCCCCACGCCTTCTATCCGCACCACTTCTTCGTGCCGCTCCAGCACGGCGCGAGCTTCGACGGCGTGCCCCTGCGCGATGTCGTCGCCTATATCTACCGCCGCGAATCCGTCTGTCTGAGCCTGCAGGACGGTCTGCCGGTCCGCCGGGTGGTGTCGGAAGCCGAGCACCGGATCGATCTGAAGCCATGACCGACGCTGCCCTCACGGTCGTCTATGACGGCGAATGCCCGTTCTGCAGCAACTACGTGCGCCTGATGGCTCTGCGCCGCTCGGTCGGCGCGGTGGCGCTGATCGATGCGCGGGAGGGCGGCCCCGTGGTCGAGGATCTTGCCCGGCGCGGCTATGACCTCAACAACGGCATGGTCGTGCGCCACGGCCAGACCCTGTATTACGGCGCGGATGCCCTCGTGCTGCTCTCGACCCTCAGCGAGGACCGGGGCGCGATCGGCCGAACCCTGGCGCGACTGCTGCGTGACCCGTCCCGCGCCCGCCTGCTCTATCCGGTGATGAAGCTCGGACGCCGCGCGACCCTCGCCCTGCTGGGCCGCAAGCTCATCGCGCAGGCGGATCCCGGGCTGCCTCGATAGGCGGACGGCTGCGGCGCTGGCGCAGGCGACAGGATTTGCCCAAGCGCGTTCGGCGACGGGCACTCGCCCTCCCCCGCAGAGGCTACGATGTTCACACATAGACTTGCGAAAGCCGCCACGCACCCCCTCTCCCGTGCGGGAGAGGGTTGGGGTGAGGGACCAGGTCTGTCCGGAAAGCGCGCATCCCTCACCCTGTCCCTCTCCCGCACGGGAGAGGGGACCCGCGCCACATCCGGGGATAGGTGAATCCGATAGTCCGCAGAGGGGAGAGGGAAAGCGCGCGTCACCGACCGTTGTCCTCTTCCGTCGAAGGTGCGTGGACATCGTTGCGCGCACAAGCAGCCTGCCGCACCTGTCGCGCCGCCGACACAGCGCTCTCGACTTCCGATCGTAGGCGGTGTGGAAAGAACCGATTCGGTCGCCATGCAATCCGGGCGGCGGCGCAGCAGGAAGGGGACGAGTCCGTTGGCCAGCGTGGACCTGAACTCCGATCTCGGCGAGGGCTACGGCGCCTACGCCTGCGGCGACGATGCCGCGATCCTCGGCATCGTCACCTCCGCCAACGTCGCCTGCGGCCTACATGCGGGCGATCCCGAGATCATGGCGAGCACCTTCGCGCTGGCGAAAGACCGCGGCGTGGCGGTCGGCGCCCATCCGGGCTTCCCCGATCTCTGGGGCTTCGGACGCCGCCGCATGCCGTTCACCCCGCCCGAGATCGAGCGGCTGGTCGCCTACCAGATCGGCGCCGCCCAGGCGCTCGCAACGTACGCCGGCCACCGAATCACCTACGTGAAGGCCCACGGGGCACTCGCCAACCTCGCCGCCGAGGATCGTGCGGTGGCCGACGCCATCGCCAAGGCGGTCCGGGCAGTCGACCGCGACCTGGCCCTGCTCGCCATCGCGCTCACCGCGCAAGTTGCGGCCGGCGAGGCTTGCGGCCTGGAAGTCCACCAGGAGATTTTCGCCGACCGCGGCTACACCGAAGAGGGGCTGCTGATCCCGCGCGACCAGCCCGGCGCCCTGATCACCGAGGCCGACGCGGCCGCCGAGCGGGTGCTGCGCATGGTTGAGGGCGGGGCGATCCTCACCGCGTCGGGCCAAGCGCTGCCGACCCCGATCCGCTCGATCTGCGTCCACGGCGATTCCGCCCACGCGGGCGCGCACCGCCCGGGCGGTGCGCGCCCGCCTGGAGGGCGCCGGCGTTACGCTGGCGCCATTCCGGACATGAGCGAGGGCGAGCCCCGGCTGCTCGATTCCGGCGAGGCGGCCCTGGTGGTGGAGTTCGGCAGCACCGTCGATCCCGCGATCAGCGACCGGGTCCTGGCGCTCGACGACGCCCTCGGCGTCGATCCGCCCGAGGGCCTGCGCGAGCGCGTGCCAACCTACCGCTCCCTGATGCTCCACTACGATCCGCTGGTGCTCGACCGGGAGGCGCTGGCCGCGCGGGTCCGGACGCTGGTCGCCGGGGCCGTGGCGCGGGCCGGCACGCCGACCCTGTGGACCCTGCCCTGCTGCTACGACGCCCCGCACGGGGAGGACATCGCCCAGGTCGCCGAGCGCACCGGCCTGTCCCCCGAGGCGATCGTGGCGACCCATGCCGGGGCCACCTACCGGGTCTACATGTACGGATTCGCGCCGGGCTTCGCCTATCTCGGCGGCTTGCCCAAGACCCTGGCGGTGCCCCGGCGCGCGAGCCCCCGGCCGCCGCATCCGCGCAATGCCGTGGTGATCGGCGGCGGTCTCGCCGCGGTGGCGACGGTACCGATGCCGACCGGCTGGTACGTCTTCGGCGCGACCCCGGCCCGGCTCTACGCCCCGGAGCGCGAAGAGAGTTTCTTCATCGGCGCCGGCGACCTGATCCGGTTCGAGCCGGTGGACGTCGCGACCTTCGACGCCCTGACGGCCCGGGAGGCGGCCGGCGAGCCTATCGCCCGCCGCGAAGAGGCCGTCCGATGACCGCCCTCGTCATCGAATCCGCCGGGCCCGGTGTCACGCTGCAGGATGGCGGCCGGCACGGCTACCTGCGCTACGGCATCACGGCGGCGGGTCCGATGGATCCGCTGATGCACGCCACCGCCAACCGGGCGGCGGGCAATCCCCTCGACGCCACCGCCATCGAGGTCTCCACCGGCGGCCTCACGGTCACGGCCGAGGGCGGGCCGCTCGGGATCGCCATGGTCTCCCGAAGCTTCCGGATCACCCTCGACGGGGCCGCCCTGCCTGACGCGGTCGCGCTGACCCTGGAGCCCGGCCGGACCCTGACGGTGCGCGCGGGCGCATCCGGCGCCTGGGGCTACTTGGCCGTGCAGGGACGCATCGACGTGGCGCCGGTCCTCGGATCGACCGCGACCCACACCCGCTCCGGCCTCGGCGGCCTGGATGGGCGGGGGCTGGCTGCCGGCGACCGCCTCCCGATCGCCGAGCCCCGCGCCGGCGAGGTCTCGCCGCACCGCCTGATCGTCCCCTGGCTCGACCGGAATCCCGAAACAATCCGGGTCGTGCTCGGCCCGCAGGACGATTATTTCGCCGCCGACCAGATCGATGCCTTCCTGGCCGGCCCCTGGACCGTCTCGCCCCGCGGCGACCGCATGGCCTGCTTCCTGGACGGGACGCCGCTCAAGCACGCCAAGGGCCACGACATCGTCTCCGACGGCGTGGCGATGGGGGCGATTCAGGTGCCCGGCAACGGCCTGCCGATCATCCTGATGGCCGACCGGCAATCCACCGGCGGCTATCCGAAGATCGCCACGGTGATCGGGCCGGATCTCGGGCGGCTCGCCCAGGCGCAGGGCGGGACGCGGTTGTCGTTTCGGAGCGTCACGGTTGCCGAGGCGGTGGCGGCCCGCCGGGCCGAGCGCGACGCCCTGCGGGATCCGGTGCCGCGCGATCCTGTGGTGCGCACGGATTTCGCCTCGGATTTCCTGCTCGCGCTCAACCTCGTCGATGGCGTCACCGACGGACGCGCCTGACAGTCTGCACGCAGGGGTAGTCCGCTGCGCCGCGCAACCGCGTAAGATGCCGGGCCGCCTGATTCCGGCGGCCAAGATTCCAACCAAGAGAAAGCCTTCCCGCATGGCGCACGCCGTCACCGCTTCGGGCACGCCCCCCGTCCGCAGCAATGAGCCCCTGAACGCGGACGGCGTCCGCCGCGCCCGTGTCGATCTGGCCGCCTGCCTGCGCTGGGCCGCGCGCAACGGCCTCGAAGAGGGGATCTGCAACCACTTCTCGGCGGTGCTGCCCGAGCGGCCGGACCTGTTCCTGGTCAATCCCTACGGTCTGGCCTTCGCCGAGGTGACCGCATCGAGCCTTCTGCTGTGCGACTTCCACGGCAACGTGGTGGAGGGCAACGGCCAGCCGGAGGCGACCGCCTTCCACATCCATGCCGAGCTGCACCGGCTGAAGCCCAACGCCCGAGCCGCCTTCCACACCCACATGCCCTACGCGACGGCGCTCGCCATGCTCGAAGGGCAGCCGCTGCTCTGGGCCGGGCAGACCGCCCTGCGCTTCTACGGCCGCATCGCCGTGGACGAGGATTACAACGGGCTGGCGCTCGATTCCCGCGAGGGCGAGCGGATCGCCCGGAGTGCCGGCGAGGCCGATATCGTGTTCCTGAAGAACCACGGGGTCATGGTCCTGGGCGAAACCATCGCGGAGGCCTGGGACGACCTCTACTATCTGGAGCGCGCCGCCCAGGCGCAGGTGCTCGCCATGAGCACGGGCCGCACCCTGAAGGTCGTCCCCGAGGAGATCGTGAAGCACGTGGCCGCCCAGGAAGCCGCCGGCCGCGCCGAGAGCGCGCGCCTGCACCTCGAGAGCGTCAAGCGCGTGCTCGCCCGGGACGAGCCGGCCTTCCTGGCCTGATCACGGCGCCGTTCGGATGCGGTCCAGCAACGCCGCGTCGGCGTAGCCATCCGCCGGCAATCCCTGCGTGCCCTGGTAGGCCCGCAGGGCCGCCCGGGTCTTCGGGCCGATCTTGCCATCGACGCCGCCGGTGGCGTAGCCGCGCTCGGTCAGCCGGGTCTGGAGGTCGCGGCGCTCGTCACCGGTGAGCGGCCGGTCGCCCCGCGGCCAGTCCCGCGACAGACCCGGATCGCCGCGCAGGCGGTCCGAGAGCTGCGCCACGGTCAGGGCATAGGCGAGCGCCGTGTTGTAGCGCAGGATCACCGCAAAGTTCGGCCGGAGCAGGAAGGCGGGTCCGCGGATCCCCGCGGGCAGGATCAGGGTCGCCTGCGCGGTCTCATCCGGGATCGGACGGTCGCGGGCGGGCTTCACGCCGAGGTCCCGCCAGGCGGCGAGACTGCGCGGCGTGGTCTCGTCGGCGAGTGCGGCGTCGAACCCCTCCGGCAGGACCGCCTCGTAGCCCCAGCCCTCGCCGGGCCGCCAGCCATGGGCACGCAGGTAATTCGCCGTGGAGGCGAGCGCGTCCGTAGCCGAGGTCCAGATGTCCCGCTTGCCGTCGCCGTCGAAATCGACCGCGTGCTGCTGGTAGACGGTGGGCATGAATTGGGTGTGGCCCATGGCGCCGGCCCAGGATCCGGTCAGTCCGCCGGGCATCTTGTCGAGGGGCGCCTCGTCGCGGGCGAGGATCTGCAGGGCGGCGGTCAGCTCGTCGCGCCAGTAGGCGGCGCGGGTGGGATCGCCGCAGCTCAGGGTCGCGAGCGAGCGCACCACCGGCTTCACCACAGACAGATTGTCGAGCACGGTGCCGTAGGTCGATTCCACCCCCCAGAAGGCGACGAGGGTGTAGCGATCGACGCCGTACTGAGCCTCGATCGCCGCAAGTGGCGTCGCCAGCTCGGCGAGCTTGCGCTGCCCGGCCTCGATCCGGGCCGGCGTGATGCTGGCCTCGATATAGTCCCAGATCGGCCGGACGAACTCGCCCTGGTTCCGGGTCGCGGCCAGCACGTCCGGATCGGGCTCCAGGCCGCCCAGCTGCGCCTGCGCGACGGCCTGCGGCACGTCATGCGCCGCGGCCCAGGCGATCAGATCGGTGCGGCATGTCTCGAAGGACGGGGCCAGCGCTACCTCCGGCGCCGCGACGGCCAGCCCCGGAGCCAGCGCCAGGGCTGCGATCCCGAGCCTGAGGGCGCGAAGCCCCGCACCCCTGCCTTCGCGCGATTTAGGAGTCGACATGATGCGATCGTCCATCAGCGTCTCCGGCTCCAAGCCTGACATGCGGTTTCTGGTCGAAGCGCGCCGCACCGTCATTGCAAGCGTAGCGAAGCAACCTAGGGAAACGCGACATTCGGGGATCGCGCGCAGCCCTGGGTTGCTTCGCTACGCTCGCAATGACGGCGAAAGGTCGAGCGGCCGAGCGATCGACCTTTCGCCGTCTTACCGGCTGAGCCCGGCGGTTTCCAGGGATCGGCTGCCGGAGCCCGGATGGGTTTCCTCCAACAGGCGCCCTACTTCCGTTCGGCGACATCCGGCGGAGACCCCAACGTGAAGCAACCCGCCCCTGCAGCCCTCGGCATCGCAGCGTTATTCATCGCCAGCCCGGCCTGCGCCCTGGAAGTCACCCGCAGCCGGGACATCCCGGCGCCGCCCGCGGCGGTCTGGGCGCTGATCGGCGATTTCTGCGCCATCGGGCTGTGGCATCCGCAGGTCGAACGCTGCGTCCTGTCGCGCGAGGACGACGATGACGGTATCCGGGCGCAGATTCGGGGCGTCGTGGCGAAGGGTGGCCTCGGAACGATCGTGGAGGTCGAAACCGCCCGCGACGAGGCGGGCATGAGCTACAGCTACAGCTTCATCCAGGGTCCGCTGCCGGTGCGGGCCTACAACGCCACGCTGGCGGTCCGCCCGAACGGCGCGAGCTCCACGGTGGTCTGGACCGCGACCTTCGACGCCGAGGGCATGAGCGACGCCGACGCCCTCGCGGACATCACCGGCGTCTACGACGCGGGCCTCGCCGGCATTGCCCGCGAGGTCGCCAAATAGGCGGCGGAGTAGGCGGCCCGCCCGCACGGCGAATCGCGCGCCTCGCAAAAAAAGCTCGCCTCGGCGCGCATCCTTACCAATGTGGGGGCCGTCGGCGGGCCCGATCGGCCGGCCGATTCCCGGAGGTCGTGTTCATGGCAGAGCCCCGCATGCGCCGTCACCGCCACGCCAAGATCGTCGCCACCGTCGGTCCCGCGAGTTCCGCGCCCGACCGGCTGCGCGCCCTGTTCCTCGCCGGGGTCGACACCTTCCGGCTCAACTTCAGCCACGGCGTGCAGGAGGACCACGCCAAGGTCCATGCTTCGATCCGCGCCCTGGAGCGGGAGGTCGGCCGCCCGATCGGGATCCTGCAGGATCTGCAAGGTCCGAAGATCCGGATCGGCACGCTGCAGGGCGGGCGCCTGGATCTCGTGGCCGGGGAGACGATCCGCTTCGTGCTGGAGGGGTCCGAGGGCGACAAGCAGGCGATCCCGCTGCACCACCCGGAGATCTTCGCCGCGGTGGTGCCGGGTCAGGAGCTCCTGATCGACGACGGGCGGGTGCGGGTGCGGGTCGTGGGGCCGGACCGGAATTCGATCACCGCCGAGGTGGTGACCGGCGGCCCGATCTCGAACCGCAAGGGCGTCAACCTGCCGGGCACCTTGCTCGACCTGTCGCCGCTCACCGACAAGGACCGGGCCGACCTCGCCTTCGGGCTCGAGCTCGGCGTCGACTGGGTCGCCCTATCCTTCGTCCAGAAGCCGTCGGACCTGATCGAGGCCCGCGGGATCATCGGCGACCGGGCCGGCATCATGTCGAAGATCGAGAAGCCGCAGGCCCTGGAGCGGATCGACGACATCATCCGGCTCTCCGACGCCGTGATGGTCGCCCGCGGCGATCTCGGCGTCGAGATCCCGCATGAGGACGTGCCTGGGCGGCAGAAGGAGCTGATCCGCGCCTGCCGGCTCGCGGTGAAGCCGGTGATCGTCGCGACCCAGATGCTCGACTCGATGGTCAACGCGCCCGCCCCGACCCGCGCGGAGGCGTCCGACGTCGCCACCGCGATCTACGACGGCGCCGACGCCGTGATGCTGTCAGCGGAATCGGCCACGGGGCAGTACCCGGTCGAGGCCGTGTCGATGATGGACCGAATCATCCGCAGCGTGGAGGGCCACAAGCTCTACCACTCGATCGTGGCCGCCTCGGAGCCCGGCGAGGAGGAGACGCCGCCCCACGCGGTCGCCACCGCCACGGCCGATCTGGCCGAGGCCGTGCGCGCCGCCGCGATCGTGACCTACACGACCAGCGGGACCACGGCCGCCCGGGTCGCCCGCAAGCGCCCCGCCGCATCGATCCTGGCACTGACCCCGAGCCTCGCCACGTCGCGGCGCCTGTGCCTGCTCTGGGGTGCCCACAGCGTCCACACGGACGATGTCGATTCCTACGAGGAGATGACCGCCAAGGCCTGCCAGCACGCACAGGACGAGGGCTTCGCCCGGCCGAACGACATCATCGTCGTCACCGCCGGCATCCCGTTCCACACCATGGGGAACACCAACAACATCCGGCTGATGCAGATCTGACGCCGCGAGCCGCGGAACGTCGGCCGCGCATCGCCCGTTAATGGGCAAGCTGCGCCGTTTTGGCGCGAACGCGCGGAGGGACCCATGAGCCTGATCGGACGCATCGTCACCAAGCTTCTCGGCAACGAGAACCGCCCCATCGACCGCGACGACCGGAACGCCAGCACCGCGACGCCGATCGGCCGCTTGGTCACCAAGATCCTGGGCAAGTAACTCGCCCGATCGCCGCGCCCCCATTCGGGGCGCGGCGCTGAAGCCTCAGACAATCAATTTGCGACGGCTGCCGCAGTCTGCTTGAGCGTCGGCGCGGCCGGCACCGTGTGCTGCCAGAACGTCCCGGTCTGGCCCTTCTCCAGGCCCGCCTGGTAGAGCGCCCGCATGTATCCGGTATCGAAGCCCTTGGCGGCGGAGGCCTTCGGGCCGTTCTCGTCGATATAGGTCAGGTTGAAGCCCATGCCGTTGCCGCGTGCCAGGGCGTAGGTCGCCGTCAGGGTGGCACGCGAGCGGGCGCGGCTCGCCGTCGTGAACGAGCGCTCGACGATCGACAGGGTGTTGTCCTTCGTCACCTCGAAATCCGGCTCCAGGCGGCCGTTGATCACCACGTAGATGTTGGCTTTGCCGCCGGTGCGGATCTTGCCGTCGCGGAGCAGCAGCGTCTGCGGCAGGGTGAAGACCGGCGTGACCACCGAGCCGTCGACGTGCATCTCCTGGAAGCGGGCGTCGGCGGCGGTCACGTCGATCATCTGCGGCGGGAACACCGCCGGGATGCTGGCCGAGGCGGCCAGCACGTCGCGGAACAGCTCCAGGGCATTCGGCGCGCCGCTCGACGCGATGACGCCCATGTTCCAGATCACCGCGCGCTGGGAATCGAGATTGGTCGTCACGACCATGAGGCGACGGCCCTTGGCATGCTCCTCCGCGATGGCGGTGAGCAGCTCCGGGGTCACGTAGCGGGCGATCAGGTTGCGCAGGCGCCCATCCCCGAACAGGCCGGAGCCGAACAGGACGTTGGCGATGTTGGGCGAGGTCACCAGTTCGCCGGCGACGCCGCTGGTGTAGAACTCGGTGAGGTACGGATCGTAGGCCGGCCCCAGGAACGCGAAGGGCGCGATCAGCGCGCCGGTGGACACGCCCGAGACCAGGCTGAATTCCGGGCGGGTGCCGGAGGCCGTCCAGCCATTGAGCACGCCGGCCCCGTAGGCGCCGTCGCCGCCGCCGCCCGACAGGGCCAGGTAGTTGAAGCCGGCGGAGCGGCGCTGCGGATTGCCGGCGAGTTCCGCGATCGTGTCCACCGACGCGTCGGCATAGACCCGCGCACCCGGGATGCCGGGTACGCTGGCGAACGCGGCCTGCTCGGCCGTGTAGGCGGTGCGTGGGACGCTGCCGCAGGCCGCCACCTGGCCGGCCAGCCCGAGCGCGACCAGCACGCGCAGCCCCCCCTGACGGTAACCCATCGTCCTCACCTCGGATAACAGCAACGCTCGCCCCTTTTGCCACACGGAAGCAGCTTGGCCGTAACGGCGTTCCCGCCGAGCTTAGCATTCGGCACGATTGTGATGCGATTGCGCCGGCCTGTGACGCCGGCGACACGCCGTCCCGGGATCGCTCTGCGCTTTCGGCGCCGGTAACCACCTTCTCGGACGAGGGAGCCATTGCCGGTGGACAGGGCGGGTCTCCGTCTCCGGGGCGCCCTTGCAAGCGTCGCGAACGCCGCGCTAGGGTCCAGCCGTGGCCTGACGAGACAGGGTGTCGCACGCGGTGCGGCATCCGACGCGCATGGGTGACGCGCACGGGTGCGGTTCGCACCGGCAGGACGGCCGGGCGGGTCTGTATGATCCGGAACGCACCCCGTCACGCGGGTATAGCGCGGGCCGCAGGGGGCGGAGGGGGACTATGGAAGCGGGCCTGAGCTGGACAGATGATCGTGTGGCGCTCCTGCGCCGGCTGTGGGAAGACGGGCAAAGCGCGAGCAAGATCGCGGCGCAGCTCGGCGGCGTCACCCGCAACGCGGTGATCGGCAAGGTGCATCGTCTCGGCCTGGGCGGCCGCGCCCGGGGCGGCGAGGAGGCTCCCGCCGCAGCGCAAACCGCAAAGGCCGTGGAGATCGAGACCGCCATCGCGGTGGTCGAAACCCAGGCGCCCGAGCCGGTGGCGATCCTGTCGCATCGGCCCACGCCGGTCTTCCCGGCACCAGCCCCAGCGGCCCCCGAGCCGGTGGCGCTGTCGGTGTCGCAGCGGGTCACGATCATGGACCTGCGGGAATCCATGTGCCGCTGGCCGCTGGGCGACCCGACCACGCCGGAATTCCGGTTCTGCGGCGCCCGCTCGATCACCGGGCTGCCCTACTGCACCCACCACGCCGAGATCGCCTACCAGCCGGCCGCGGAGCGCAAGCGCGACCGGCGCGTCGCCTCGTTCCGCTAGCCCCCCTGCAGGCTCAGCGGACGACGACACCGGTCTCGCCGAGATAGCGACGCGTGCCGGGGTTGAGCTGCGTCGCCGGCACAAGTCCGGACAGGTTCTTCGGATGGCTATCCGCGCCCTGCGGATGGCGGGCGACCATATCGGCCCGGGCCAGGGCCCGGACGATCCGATACGCCGTGTCGGCCTCGAAGCCGGGCCGCGCGAGCACGAGGCTCCAGGAGCCCACCGTCTCGATCGCGGCGGACTGACCGGGGAAGCTGCCGGGCGGCACGATCAGGCGCTGAAGCGCCGCGCCGGGCTGCGCCAGTCGCGCGATGCCGGCCTCCGACGGCCCGAAGAACCGGGCGCCGCCCGGCACTTGCGCCATCGCGAGGAAACCCGGCCAGCCGAGGCCGCCGCCCCAGAGAGCGTCGGCGTGGCCATCGCGCACCATGGGCGGCCCGTCGCCGGCCTGGTCGAGCAGGATCGGGCGGATGTCGCGCTCGGGATCGAGCCCCGAAGCTTGGAGTGCGCTACGGCCCATCACGGTGAGACCGGACTTATGCGTGCCCAACACCACCGTCCGCCCGCGCAAATCCTCGACTGCGCGAATCGGGCTCGCCGCCGGAACGGCGAACAGGCCGGGCGAGGGGTACATCGGCGCCAGAACCGTGAGGCCGCCCGGCTCAGCCAGGGCTGGATAGGCGTATTCTCCCTGGACCAGGGCCAGGTCGACCCGGCCGGCGCGCAACAGCCCGATATTCTCGGCCGAGCCGCCGCTGGCGCACGTTTCAATGGCGAGTTCGGGATCCGCCGCCCGGATCGCCGCCGCGAAGGCATCCCCGAAGGCCGGGAAGCCGCCACCCGGTGTCGCGGTGGCGAGAACGACGCGCGTCGGCTCCGCAGCATAGGTCGACCGTACGAGAACGAGGCCTAAGGCGGCCAGCAGACCGGCGCGGCGAGTCGGGCCGGCGGCAGCGAGTGGACGGCGTTTCATCGGTCATCCCTCGTCGGAAGCCATCCGCGGCGCGGCGTATCGCATCGGGCGAGAGAACGATATTCCACAAAGCGACCGCGCATCAGCCGCCTTCTTCCATAATCGGGAATATTCCCCACCGCTGGCAAAAAGAACTTTCGTACAGGACACTTAGCCCGATTGCCCCCGGTTCGGCGACGCGATATCGCAGCCTCCTGTCCGCCGGCCGGCCGAGGCTCCCCTTGGCACGGACCGCCCGGACCCGACATCCGTTCGACTTGAGACCTGCAGGAGTTCCGCGATGGCCGATTCCCTCAACGCGCCGGCGAAGGTCGGCCACGGCCGTGTCTACGGCTCGATCACCGAGACCATCGGCAACACCCCGCTGGTGCGCCTCAACCGCTTGCCCAAAGAGCACGGTGTCGATGCCGAGATCCTGCTGAAGCTCGAATTCTTCAACCCGATCGCCAGCGTAAAGGACCGTATCGGCGTCAACATGATCGACGCCCTGGAGGCCGCGGGCCAGCTGCAGCCCGGCGGCACGCTGGTCGAGCCGACCTCCGGCAACACCGGGATCGCGCTGGCCTTCGTGGCCGCGGCGCGGGGCTACCGGCTGATCCTGGTGATGCCCGAGACGATGTCCATCGAGCGGCGCAAGATGCTGGCCTTCCTGGGCGCCGAGCTAGCGCTCACCCCCGGCGCACAGGGCATGAAGGGCGCCATCGCGAAGGCCGAGGAACTGCTCAAGGAGATTCCGGGCTCGGTGATGCCGCAGCAATTCTCGAACCCGGCCAATCCCGAGATCCACCGCAAGACCACGGCTGAGGAAATCTGGACCGATACCGGCGGCCAGCTCGATGCCTTCGTGGCCGGCGTCGGCACCGGCGGCACCGTGACCGGCGTCGGCGAAGTCCTGAAGCCGCGGCTGCCCAACCTCAAGGTCTTCGCGGTAGAGCCGGTGGATTCCCCGGTGATCTCCGGCGGCCAGCCCGGCCCACACAAGATCCAGGGCATCGGCGCGGGCTTCATCCCCGGGAACCTGCACACCGACATCCTCGACGGCGTGCTCAAGGTTTCCAACGAAACCGCCTTCGAGACCTCGCGGGCGCTCGCCCGGCTTGAGGGCATCCCGGGCGGCATCTCCACCGGCGGCAATGTCGCGGCGGCGCTGGAACTGGCCAAGCGGCCGGAATTCCAGGGCAAGCGGATCGTCACGATCGCCTGCTCGTTCGCAGAGCGCTATATCTCGTCGGCCCTGTTCGACGGGATTGGCTAGCACCGGGCGGGGCAGCGCCACGCCCCGACACTGACGATGACCTCTCAAGCCGCGCCAGTTCTCTTGGAGCCGGCGCGGCTTTGGCGTAAAGGAACGATAGCGGCTGCCTATTCCACAACCTATGCCGTCCGAATTATTGCGTTGAAGTACCAACTGTCGCGAGCAATAGATTAGCCTCAATGCTCGACGACTTCGATCGGGTGGCGCCTCTCATCAATCCTGTCGATTTGTCCCGGTTCATAACCAGTATCCTTCAGCATCATCCGTGATCTGCGCGCTGCGCGACGACACGTCGAGACCCGAATCTTGGAAAACCTTCGCGCATCGGTCATGTGAGTCCCGGGCCTTCGCCCCGCCGACGATCCAAGACCGGACGGACATTCCCGCATGCGCTGGCTTCTCGTTCTCCTCGGCTGCTTCATCGCCCAGGCCGCGCAGGCGCAGGGCTTCGCCAGCCACGACCTCACGGGATTCGTGGATCGGGTCCGGATCGCGATCGACACTAAGGCCTCGGTGCAGGCGACCCCGCTGACCCTGACCGTGACCTGCGCCCCGTGCCGGGGTTCTCCCGTGGCCGATATCGAGCTCGGACGCCTGAACGACGGAACCGAGAAGCGGGTGCGATCCGGGGCGACCACCTTCGCCAAGCTCGAATCGCTGTGCATCCAGCAGAACCCGGATTGCCGCCTCTCGGCCCTGCCGGTGAGCCCGGCCATCGGGTGGATCACCGTCTATGGGCTGGGGAATGGCGGTGGGTCGACCGCGGTGATCCTGCGCGACGGCGACCTGCTGATGATCCAGGCCAAGGCCGACAGCCCCGGGCACGCCGAGGATTCGGTGCGGGCCCTGGTGCAGAACCTTGCCCCCAGGATCGTCGGCCCCTGAATGTGATTCACCGCCGGCAGCCCGCGGACCGGACGGCTCCGAGGGATCACCGGCGCTGACGCAACCCTGGTCTCCCGCTCCCGTTGTCCCGCCACAGCGCACAGCAGAAGAGGCAGGAGCCATGGCAGAGCAGACGACACGGCCGTCGTTGAAGGACTTCAACGCCAATGCCGACCGCAATGGTCAGGATCTCGGTCAGGATTCGCCCCTCGACGTGGGTCTGCCCGCCAACACGCAGGCCGACCTGAAGCGCGATCCGGCGGGCGACGCCCAGGCGGCGCGGATCGCCTCCGGCACCCCGGGCTCGGACGCAACCGACGCCACCGAGGCGGAGACGCCGCCCGAGAACCTGAAGAAGCTCCAGGGCGAGTTCGGCAAGGCTTCGGACAAGGGCTCGCGCCTGGGCGAGGCGATCGACCGGGCCACCGCCGCAGTCGGCCAGGACGATGGGAAACGCTGATGGGCAGGCTCACCAGCGATTCCGGAACCGTCACCCGCAAGCCCGACGACACGGTCGGCTCGAAGGGCGAGCCTCCGGCGGGCGGCGGTCACCAGACCCCCGAACAGGCAGCGATCACCGATATGGGTTCGGGCGAGGCGGCCAAGACCGAGGCCAAGGAGGGGTGGGGCCAATCCGGCGAGGCCGGACGCTCACCCCCCGCCGTGGGCGGCTCGTCGGGCGGCCATTCGGACCAGACAGCGTCGCGGGGCCCGGCCGCCGACCAAAAAGTGGCCGACGGACACTATCGCGTCGAGCAGGAGGATAAAAAGTGAGCGAGCGCGAAGATCCGAAGCCGGAGAAGCCGGCCAACGTCGCGCCCGATGCGGTGAAGGACCCGAACGAGAAGACCGACGGCAAGCCCGGGATGGGTCCGCAGGGCGACAAGAGCCAGAACGACGAGACTGACCCCGGCGGCAGCTGAGGTCTCTTTTCGAGATGGCCGCAGACCTTGGGGCATGAGCCTCAAGGTCGATGCGGGGTTCTAATCGCTTGGGATACGCGCTCAGGTAAGCCGGACGCGGATCGGCTCGACAGCCAGCGCGACCTCGTCCGGACGGCAACCGGTCTCGACGCAGGCGTAGCGGATCGCGTCCTGGCGGGTCCGAAACAGGCCCCCTGCCCTACCGCCGGTCTCGACGGCGACCCAATGGCCTTCGCCATCCTGGCCGACGAGATACGGAGCGGCTGCCGGGGCCGAGCGGGCCGGCAGGTTGGCGTTCAAGGCGACGGGCATCGGGGTCACGAGGTTTTATGCGGCCCGCTCGGGCCGTCCCGCCGAGCTGGAATGCTCGGCGGGACGGCTCGATAGGTCAACCGGGGAGCAGAATGAAGTCCCCATCGACAACCGGGCCTGAGCGCCCGGTTGCCCGGCATTCAGCTCAGGCGGCAGTGTCCTTCGACGAGCGCTCGACGCGCTTGCGGTCGTTCGGATCCAGCACGGTCTTGCGCAGACGGATCGACTTCGGCGTGACCTCGACCAGCTCGTCGTCCTGGATCCAGGCCAGCGAGCGCTCCAGGGTCATCCGGATCGGCGGCGTCAGGCGCACGGCCTCGTCCTTCGAGGTGGTGCGGATGTTGGTGAGCTTCTTGCCCTTGAGCACGTTCACCTCGAGATCGTTCTCGCGGTTGTGCTCGCCGATGATCATGCCCTGGTAGACCTTCCAGCCGGGCTCGATCATCATCGGGCCGCGGTCTTCGAGGTTCCACATGGCGTAGGCCACGGCCTCGCCCTTGTCGTTGGAGATCAGCACACCGTTGCGGCGGCCCGCGATCTCGCCCTTGAACGGCTCGTAAGCCTTGAACAGGCGGTTCATGATCGCCGTGCCGCGGGTGTCGGTGAGCAGCTCGCCCTGGTAGCCGATCAGGCCGCGGGTCGGGGCGTGGAACACGAGGCGCAGGCGATCGCCGCCCGAAGGCCGCATCTCCAGCATCTCGGCCTTACGCTCGGACATCTTCTGGACGACGACGCCCGAATGCTCCTCGTCGACGTCGATCACGACCTCTTCGATCGGCTCGAGAAGTTCGCCATTCTCGTCCTTCTCGTAGACGACCCGCGGGCGAGAGACCGCGATCTCGAAGCCCTCGCGGCGCATGGTCTCGATCAGGATGGCGAGCTGCAATTCACCGCGACCGGACACATAGAAAGAATCCTTGTCGGACGCTTCCTCGATCTTGAGCGTGACGTTGCCTTCGCCCTCCTTGAACAGGCGGTCGCGGATCATCCGGCTGGTGACCTTGTCGCCCTCGGTGCCGGCGAGCGGCGAGTCGTTGACGATGAACGACATGGTCACGGTCGGCGGATCGATCGGCTGGGCCTGGATCGGGGTGTCGACCTGCGGGTCGCAGAACGTGTCGGCCACGGTGCCCTTGATCAGGCCGGCGATAGAGACGATGTCGCCCGCCTCGCCGATATCGATCGGCGCGCGCTCCAGGCCCCGGAAGGCCAGGATCTTCGAGACGCGACCGGTCTCGACCACCTTGCCATCCCGCGACAGCACCTTGATCTGCTGGTTGGGCTTGACAGTGCCCGACGCGATGCGGCCGGTGATGATCCGGCCCAGGAACGGGTTGGCCTCGAGGAGGGTGCCCAGCATCCGGAACGGACCCTCTTCAACCTTGGCCGGCGGCACGTGCTTCAACACGAGCTCGAACAGCGGCTTGAGGCCCACCGACGGGTCGGCCTCGGGGCTGTCGGCCATCCAGCCGTTGCGGCCGGAGCCGTACAGGATCGGGAAGTCGAGCTGATCATCGGTGGCGTCGAGCGCCGCGAACAGGTCGAACACCTCGTTCACGACCTCGGTGATGCGCGCGTCCGGACGGTCGACCTTGTTGATCGCCACGATCGGGCGCAGGCCGATCTTGAGCGCCTTGCCGACCACGAACTTGGTCTGGGGCATCGGCCCCTCGGCGGCATCCACCAGCACGATCACGCCGTCGACCATCGACAGGATGCGCTCGACCTCGCCGCCGAAATCGGCGTGGCCGGGGGTGTCGACGATGTTGACCCGGGTGTCGTCCCAGACGACCGAAGTCGCCTTGGCCAGGATCGTGATGCCACGCTCCTTCTCCAGGTCGTTGGAGTCCATTGCCCGCTCCTCGACCCGCTGATTCTCGCGGAAGGTGCCGGACTGGGCCAGCAGCTTGTCGACGAGCGTCGTCTTGCCGTGGTCGACGTGGGCAATGATGGCGATGTTGCGCAGATTCATGGCGGCCCGAAACGGGTTGTGCCGGCTCCCTGGCGGCCGCGCGGCGCGGCCGTCCGCGCCGGGTGAGGTACGGTCGAGGTGGTTGCGTCGCAATATAAGCCCGCGGGCCCCGCGGCAAGGCCGGCGGATGCATGCCGGTACGCCGTTGCGCGCGGCGTCCCCCGCTAAACCACACGTGGTGCCAGCAAATTTCGGGCTCGCAGCGGCAGCGATGCACGCCATCGCACGCCGTGGTCTCCTCGGTTCGGCTGCGAAGTCCGTTCCGCCCGACCGCTCGCGTACCGTAAACCGGTCCGGCTTGCCGGCGGTGGCGATTCGTCGCCCCTGCGCCTGCGGCAGACCCGGCACGATCACCGGACGAGAGCGGAGCGGACGATTATGGGCGACAGGGTGGCTCTCGTGACGGCGGGCGGCAGCGGCATGGGCGCGGCCGCCGCCCAAAAGCTCGCCGCCGACGGTTTCGCGGTCGGCATCCTGTCGTCGTCCGGCAAAGGCGAGGCGTTGGGTCAGGAACTGGGCGGGTTCGGCGTGACCGGCTCGAACCAGTCCAACGAGGACCTGCAGCGCCTGGTCGACGGCGCGATGGCCCGCTGGGGCCGGATCGATGTCCTGGTCAACAGCGCCGGCCACGGCCCTCGGGCGCCCCTGCTCGACATCACCGACGCGCAGTGGCACGCCGGCCTAGACACCTATCTGATGAACGTGGTGCGGGCGGCGCGCCTGGTGACGCCGATCATGCAGGCGCAGCGCGCCGGCGCGATCATCAACATCTCGACCGCCTGGGCCTTCGAGCCGAGCCCGATGTTCCCGACCTCGGCGGTGTTCCGGGCCGGGCTCGCGGCCTACACGAAGCTGTTCGCCGACACCTACGCGGCCGACAATGTCCGCATGAACAACGTGTTGCCGGGCTGGATCGACAGCCTGCCCGCCGCGGAGGAGCGCCGGAAGAGCGTCCCGATGGGCCGCTACGGCCGCACCGACGAGATCGCCGCCACGGTCGCGTTCCTCGCCTCGGACGGCGCGGCCTACATCACCGGGCAGAACCTGCGCGTCGATGGCGGCGTGACCCGCTCCATCTGAACCGTCGCACCACGCCCTGCGGTACGCACAGCGCAGCACGCCAATCCGTGATCGGATGGTGCCGCCGTGCGCCCGGCATGCCCTATATGACGGCGCGATGACACGACGGCCGTGCAGCGGGACCGCGCGGTCGCACCAACGGGACCGGCGGCCTGCGTCCGGTGCCGCCAAGCTTACGCAATGGAACCGCATCGTTCGATGACGTTTTCGCTCAGATCTGTGCGTGGGCGCACACCGAGCCGGCATCGTTTTCGCCAGGAGAGACCTTTGCCGGACGTTCCCGATGCGCGAGCTTGAGCCGCGGCTCTTTCCCTACATCTGGCGCTACTCCAAGGCCGAGCAGCTCAAGATCTGCGCCGTGGTGCTGGCCTCGCTGCCGTTCTACTTCGCGTCCCTCGACCTGCCGAAGCGCATCGTCAACGATGCCATAACCGGCAAGGCCTTCGCGCATGGCGAGGCCACCGCCCCCTTCCTCGACGTGACGATCCATTGGCCGGACCTGCTGGGGGGCGGCACGACGCGGGTGTTCGAAGGTTTCCAGTTCGACCGGTTCGAGCTGCTGCTCGGGCTCTCGACCCTGTTCCTGGTGCTCGTGCTGATCAACGGCGCGTTCAAGTTCTACATCAACCTGCAGAAGGGGATCCTCGGCGAGCGGATGCTGCGCCGGCTGCGCTACCAGCTGTTCTCCCTGATGCTGCGCTTCACCCCGGAGGCGCAGCGCGAGGTGAAATCCTCCGAGACGGCGACGATCATCCGCGACGAGGTCGAGCCGATCGGCTCGTTCATCGGCGACGCGATCGTGGTGCCGGTCTTCCTCGGCACCCAGGCAGCGACCGCGCTCGCCTTCATCATGATGCAGAACATCTGGCTCGGCCTCGCGGCCGGCGGGATGGTGGCGGTGCAGATGACCGTGATCCCGCGGCTGCGGCGGCAGATCATCCTGCTCAGCCGCCAGCGCCAGATCGCCTCGCGCAACCTCGCCGGCCGGGTCGCCGAGGTGCTCGATGGGCTGCAGGCCGTGACGCTCAACGACACCGGCCGCTGGGAGCGGGCCGAGATCGGCGGCCGGCTCTACAGCCTGTACGACCTGCGCCTGCGCATCTACCGGCGGAAATTCGCGGTCAAATACCTCAACAACCTGCTCGCGCAGATCACGCCGTTCCTGTTCTACGCGATCGGCGGCGTGTTCGCCCTCAAGGGCGAGCTCGATATCGGTCAGCTCGTGGCGGTGCTCGCGGCCTATCGCGACCTGCCGCCGCCCCTGAAGGAGTTGATCGACTGGGACCAGCAGCGCCTCGACGTCGAGGTGAAGTACGAGACCGTGGCGGCGCATTTCGGGCCGCAGCGCCTCCTGCCCGCCGAGCGGGAGAAGCAGGGGACGCCGCCGCTGCTCGGCAGCCCGCTGCGCGCCGAAGCCCTGGCGCTGCGCGATCCCCAGGGGGGCCTGCCGATCGAGATCGGCGATGTCCAGGCCGCGCTGCCGGGCCGGTTCGCCCTGGTCCCCCCCGGCCCGATCGCGCAGGAATTCGCCCGGACGCTCGCGGGCCTGCGGGTTCCGACCAGCGGTTCGATCCGGATCGGCGACCACGACCTGTCGACCCTGCCGCGATCGACCCGTGCCCGGCGCATCGCCTTCGCCGATCTCGAACCGGTCCTGTTCCCCGGGACGGTGCGCGACAACCTCCTCTACGGACTGCGGGTCAAACCCCTGCGGACGACGAGCCTCGACCTGAGCAAAGCGCGGATCAACGAGGCGGTGAAGACCGGCAATCCCGCCGACAGCATCGACGATCCGTGGATCGACTACGCCAAGTTCGGCGTCCGCGATGCCCGGGAACTCGACGAGCGCCTGCTCGACCTGCTCTTCCGGCTCGATCTCGGCGACGACCTGTACCGGTTCGGCCTCGGCGCGCTCAGCACGGTGGTCCACGACACGCCGGCGGGCCAGCGCATGATCGCCGCCCGGGAGCATCTGCGCGAGCATTTCGCCCAGAGCGGGCTCGCCGATCTGGTGATCCCGTTCTCGCGTGGCAGCTACAACGTCCAGGCGACCGTGGCGGAGAACCTGATGTTCGGGGTGCCGCGCGACCCGACCCTGACGGATCCGCGGCGGCTTGCGGGCGTGCGGCTGTTCCGGGAGGCGCTGGAGCGGGCCAAGCTCCTGGACGATCTCGACCGGATGGGCGTGGCGATCGCCCAGAACCTTAAGGACATCTTCGCCGACGTGCCGCCGGGCCACCCCTTGTTCCGGCGCTTCTCGCTGATCACCCCGGACGCCCTGCCCGAGTATCTGCGCCGGCTCGCCCGCCTGCCCGCGGAGGGCCGGCTGGACGAGGCGGACAGCGTGGCGTTCCTGGCGCTGGCGCTCGCCTATGTCGAGCCGCGGATGCGCTTCGGCCTGCTCGACCAGCCGCTCAAGCTCCGGATCGTGGGCGCGCGGGGCGTGGTGCAGGCGTTCATGCACGGCCATGACGGCTGCGACATCGAATCCTACGACCCGAACCGGATCAATCCGCGCAGCACCGTCCTCGACAACCTGCTGTTCGGCCGCATCGACACGGCGCGGATGCATGGCGAGCAGATCGTCCAGCGCGAGGCCCGGGCGGTATTCCGCCAGTTCGACCTGGAGCGCCCGGTTCAACGGCGCGGCCTCGACCAGCAGGTCGGCAATCGCGGCCAGCTTCTCACCGACCGCGTGCGCGTCCGGATCGGCCTGGCCCGGGCGCTGCTGCGCGACCCGGAGATCCTCGTGGTCGACCGGGTCAGCGAGCAGCTCGAGCGCGGCGTGGAAACGCTGCTCGACGTGACGGCGGCGGTGCTGCCCAAAGGCAGTCTCGTGGCGAGCGTATCCAGCGAGGCAGAGGCCGCGCGCTTCCAGACACGGCTGGCGCTCCGCCCCACCGAATCCCGTCTGCGCAACGCCGCCGAGTGAAGCGAACGCGGCGGTGCCGTGACGCACGACCCGGTCCGGCCGGCGGTTTACACTGCAGCCCGTCTCCGGCACAGGTTGGCCCAACATGGCTGTATTGACCGACGCGATCGCGAGTTCGGACCGGACGAAGCCGAGCCTCGCCGGCCTGCCGCGCTTGGTGCCGCCGCACCCGGCCCTGGCGGAGCGCGAGCTGCCGCTCTCGGCCTATTTGCGCTCGATCCGCGACAACGGCCTGGCCGGTTTCCCCCGGCGCGCCTTCGAGGAGCCGATCACCCGCCGCAGCCTATTGGGGCGGTCGAGCTACGTCCTGAACGACCCAGAGGCGATCCGCCATTTCCTGGTGGAGAACCAGGCCAACTACGCCCGCACCACTGGCACGGTGCGGATCCTGCGCCCGATCCTGGGCGACGGCCTGCTGATCAGCGAGGGCTCGGCCTGGCGCCACCAGCGCCGCACCCTGGCGCCGGCCTTCACGCCCCGGGCGATCGACGGGCTGGTGCCCCACATCGCCGCCGCCGTGGATGACGGGATGGCGCGGATCGTCGCCGATGCGGCCGAGGGTCCGATTGACCTGTTCACGGCCTTCCACCGGTTGGCGCTGGAAATCGCTGGCCGCAGCATGTTCTCGGTCGGAATGGACCAGTACGGCGAGGAACTGCGCGACTTCATCGCCGAGTACAGCGTCAAGATAGGCCGGCCGCACCTCCTCGATATCGTGATCCCGCCGGGCTGGCCGGTGCCGCTCGACTGGTCCCGGGCGCGGTTCCGGCGGCGCTGGATCCCGTTTCTCGACCGGATCATCGCGGCGCGCCAGGCCGCGACGCGGGAGGCGGGCCATTCCGGCGACCTGCTCGACCTGCTCGCCACAGCCCGCAATCCGGATACCGGCGCCCCGTTCAGCGCCGAGGAACTGCGCGACCAGGTCGCCACCATGATCCTGGCCGGCCACGAGACCACGGCCGGCACGCTGTTCTGGGCCGCCTACATGCTGGCGCTCGCCCCCGAGTTGCAGGAGCGCTTGGCTGCCGAAGCCCGGACGGCCGACCTCACCAACCCGACTGGTTGCCAGAGCGACGGCCGGCTGCCGCTGATCCGGGCGACGGTGGACGAGACCCTGCGCCTCTATCCGGCAGCCTTCGTCATCGTCCGCCGGGCGCTCGGCCCGGACACGATCGCGGGCCATCCGGTGACGAAGGGCGATATCGTGATGGTGAGCCCCTGGGTGCTCCATCGGCACCGGGGGCTCTGGCCGGATCCGGAAGCCTTCGACCCGGGCCGGTTCCTGCCCGGCGCGAAGCCGCCGGCCCGGTTCTCCTACCTGCCGTTCGGGGCGGGCCCGCGGGTCTGCATCGGCGCGCAATTCGCGCTGATCGAGACGGTGCTGTCGCTGGCACGGTTGCTCGCCCGGTTCCGGCTGGTCCTGGAGGATCGCGAACCGATCCTGCCGCATGCGGTGGTCACCACCCAGCCGCAGCGTTTCGCCAAGTTCCGGCTCATCCCGCGGGAACCGGCTGGCGCCTGATCCCGGTTCTCGCCCGGACGCGTAAGGTCCGACGAAATCGCGGCTCAATTCTCAAAAAAAAGCCGCACCCGGCTCAGCGGGCGCGGCTTGCGCAGGTTCGTGCCGGCGGTGACGATCCCGGCCCGGCTCAAGCGGCCTTCTTGGCTGCCAGCTTCCGCCCGGCCTTGTTCGCCGCGACCTCGGCGAGCTTGGCCGCCAGCTTCGCATCGAGCTTGGCCGAGACACCGAGCGGCAGCTCGATGTCGAGACCCAGCGTCGAGACGCCCTCGCCGCGCTCCAGGGTGACCTTCACCTTGTCGGCTTCCACCGACACGTGGTTGGCGATCACCGCCAGGATCTCGTCGCGGAGCTGCATCACCAGGTCGGGGCGACCCGACTCGGCGCGCTCATGGGCGAGGATCAGCTGCAGGCGGTCGCGGGCGACCGCGCCGGAATTGCGCTTCTGGAAGATGCCCAGGATGCTCATGCCGCCCTCCGCATGAACAGCTTGTCGAGGAAGGACTTGCGCTCGGTCGGCATGCTCATCGGCACGGCCTCGCCCTTCAGCCGGCGCGCCGCATCGGCGTAGGCCCGCGCCGGGGCGCAGAGGGGGTTGTTGAGGGTGACCGGGCAGCCGAGGTTCGAGGCGCGCAGCACCTCCTGGCTCTCGGGGATGATCGCCAGCAGCGGGATCGACAGGATGTCGAGCACGTCCTCGGTCTTGAGCATGTCGCCGCGGTCGGCCCGCATTGGGTCGTAGCGGGTGAGGATCAGGTGCTTCTCCATCTCCTCGCCCTTCTCCGCCTTGGCGGTCTTGGAATCGAGGAGGCCGATGATCCGGTCGGAGTCGCGCACCGAGGAGACCTCGGGGTTGGTCACGACCACGGCCACGTCGGCGTGGTGCATGGCGAGCTGGGCGCCGCGCTCGATGCCGGCGGGCGAGTCGCACACCACCCAGTCGAACCGCTCGCGCAGCTCTTCCATCACCCGGGCGACGCCGACATCGGTGAGCGCGTCCTTGTCGCGGGTCTGCGAGGCCGGCAGCAGGAACAGGGTGTCGAGGCGCTTGTCCTTGATCAGCGCCTGCGGCAGCTTGGCGTCGCCGTTGACCACGTTGATGAGGTCGTAGACCACCCGGCGCTCGGCGCCCATGACCAGGTCGAGGTTGCGCAGGCCGACGTCGAAATCGACGACGCACACGCTCTGCCCGCCCTGCGCCAGGGCCGCTCCGAGGGCCGCGGTCGTCGTCGTCTTGCCGACGCCGCCCTTGCCCGATGTGACGACGAGAACCTTTGCCACGCGTCGATCTCCCTGATTTCTAAGCTTGCGTTAGTCTAAGCTTGCCATTCGGATGTTGCCGCCATCGAGCCAGACCTGAGCGGCCTTGCCGCGCAGGGCCGTGCCCATGTCCTCCGCCGTCCGCACGAGGCGGTCGATCCCCAGCAACTCGGGCTCGAATTTGCGGCAGTAGATGCGGGCCCGCGGGTTGCGCGCCGCACCGGCGATCGCGCGGCCCCGCAGGGCGCCGTAGACGTGGATCGAGCCGCCCGCCAGGATCTCCGCCCCCGAGGAGACGGACCCCATCACGGTGACGTCGCCGGTGGGGTTGATCACGCTCTGTCCGGAGCGGACCGAGCCCTCGACGGTGATCGAGGTCACCACCTGCGGCTCCGGCTCGGCGGGGGCGGCCGGGATCTCGACCCGGTCCGACGGACGCCCCTGCACCAGCAGCGGCGGCAACCCGGACCCGATGGTCTCGAGGCCCTCGATCCCCAGGACCGCGATGCCGCGGGCCTTGAGCTCGGCCATTAACGCTTCGAGCGCGTCCGGCTCGGGCTTGAGCTGGGCGCAGTCCAGGATCACGGCCCGGCCTTTCAGCAGGGTCGGCGAGCGCTTGAGCGCCGCGTCGAGGCCCGCAAGCCACTCGGGCAGCGGCGGCTCGGGGGTGAGGGCCAGGCCCTTGAACGCCCGCCCGCGAAGGCTGAGCGGCCGGGGCGCAGGAGCCGCCGCTGGGGCGGTCTCCGGGTCGTCGATCGGCTCGGGGAGGGTTTCGCTCATGTCGGCCCGTTAAGAGTCCTTACCGGACCATTGACGGCGGGCATGGTTACCGAAGGGTTAAGTTTTGGATCCAGTCGGCAAATTCTGCCGGGATCCTGGTATCGGTGGAGCCTGGGGCCTGCGCAGCCAGGACGCCGGGGTCGCCCTACAACCGCAAGCATCGGGGCCGGCCGGCACCAACCGATCTTGAGAACGCGCAGCGCCGATCCGCGCTAAGGCTTTATCAAATATCAAATTTCTCAATATGATGCGGTCGAACGCGCCGCCGCGTCGATCTGAGGATTCGGATCGACCGCCGGCTAAAAGGCAACGCGCGGCTCGCCTTCTACGGTAAAAAATTTGAATCGATGACTTGCGAGATCGATCCGCGATGATCGGTCGGAACCCGAAATTCGAACACACCGTCTACGGCAGCGGTCGATGTCCGGTGCTTACCATTACGGTCGCGAGGCGCACTCGTCGATCATCGAGAGAGCCCAATACACGCACAAGAGAGCACTGAGCCGTTCGAAGTCGCCCAGTGCCGCCCGAGTGAAAACGACTCGTGGTATGCCGGTGTGGGCAGCTCACGCTCAGTGCCACAACTGGCGAGCCGCGTTTCGCCCCCCTCGGCCGTCGCGTGCAGCTTCATGGGGATGGACTTGCTTGCGTCCAGACTCGCGACCTCGTTCGCCGGCCTGACAGTGCTTAGAGTGATCCTCACAATCCGCCTTGTTTGACCGTAGCCCGGGGGCTACATTTCGACATGCTCACTGTCCGCCGCACCGAGGTTTTCGCCGGGTGGCTGAAGAGTCTCCGGGATGATCGGGCGAAGGCGCGGATAGCAAATCGCATAGACCGCTTGGCGAACGGCAACTTCGGGGATGTGAAGTCCGTCGGTGCTGGCGTGAGTGAACTGCGGATCGATTACGGTCCCGGGTATCGCGTGTACTTCGTTCGGCGAGGCGCGACCCTGCTTGTGCTCTTATGCGGCGGCGACAAAAGCAGCCAGAACCGGGATATCGACCGCGCGAAAATCTTAGCTCTGACATCCTCAGGAGAGACCGATGACTGAGACCGCACCTTACGACTCGGCAGAATTCCTGGATTCAGACGAGGCTATCGCGGAGTATCTTGCGGCAGCTGTTGAGGAGGGCGATCCGGCCCTGTTTCGCCACGCGCTGGGTGTCGTGGCACGCGCACGCGGCATGACACAGATCGCCCGGGAAGCCGGCCTCTCGCGCGAAAGCCTGTATCGGGCCCTCTCTCCCGAGGGAAATCCGAGCCTGGATACCGCTATGCGGGTGATGAAGGCCCTCAACGTGCGGCTGACTGCCGTCCCCATCGAGACCGAACCGGCCCTGCCCGGTTGAGGGCGGCCCATCGGATGTTCCATCCTGAATAGCTGACGGCCACCACGGAGTGCCGGAACTTCGGCTTGAGGGTCGCTTCCCTTACCCCCGCTCGAACAAACCCAGCTTGATCGCGTCCTCCACCAGTCGCACCTCCACGGCCTGGCCCCGGAAGGCCGGGTCGAGATCATCGGCGGCGCGGTAGAGGCCGTCGATCGCCACCAGTTCCGGCTCGAAGCGGCGGCACCAGATCCGGGCGCTCGGGTTGCCGGCCGCGCCCGCCACCGCCCGGCCGCGCAGGGCGCCGTAGACGTGGATCGAGCCGCCGGCGATCACCTCGGCGCCCGAGGCTACGGCGCCCAGCACGGTCACGTCGCCTTCGAGATGCAACACGGTCTGGCCCGAGCGCACCGGCGCGTCGAGGATCAGCGAGCGCGCGGCGCTCTCTTTGGGTGCCGGCTCGGGCGTCGCATCCGCGTCCGGGGTGGCGACCTCGCCGACCGGGCGGCCCCCCGACAGGGCCGGCGGCAGTTCGGGGGTGAGGATCGACGGCGGCGCACCCTCGATGCCGAGGATCGCGATCCTGCGGGCGGCGAGTTCTGCGAGCAACCCGTCGAGATCCTCGCGGGTGAGCTTCAGGCCGGCGAGATCGAGGATCACCGGCCGGCCGGCGAAGAAATTGGGCGCGCGCCGGTTCAGGGCGTCGAGATCGCCGAACCACTCGGCCACCGGCGGCACGGGGGCGAGGACGGTGGCCATGAAGGAGCGGCCCCGGAAGCGGATCGGCGGGCGCGCCGGCTCGGATGTCGGCTGGGTCACGGGCGTTTTCGGTGTCGCGAGGAGGTCTGATGCATCCATGCGGCGCGACCGCGCCCGGGGCAATCCCGCAACGCCCGGTGTGACGCCTTGCTCGGCCCGCAGGCGGGTTTCTGTTGTAGAGAGGTGCCGCAGCCGAGCCGGATGAGACCGTTGAGCAGCGCCCCAATCGCAAACCCCTTCGTCGTCGACGACTTGACCCAGGCCAACCAGCGCCGGGCGGCCGATCCGCGGGCCTCGGCCTGGGTCTCGGCCAATGCCGGAGCCGGCAAGACCAAGGTACTCACCGACCGGGTGGTGCGGCTGCTCCTCGACGGCGCGCCTCCTGGCCGGATCCTGTGCCTGACCTTCACCAAGGCGGCGGCCGCCAACATGGCGATCCGGGTCTTTCGGCTGCTCGGCCGCTGGGTGACCCTGGACGACGCGGCGCTGGCTGCCGAACTCGCGGCGCTGACCGGCGAGCGGGCCGACGCGGAGCGTCTGCGCATGGCCCGGCGCCTGTTCGCCCGGGCGGTGGAGACGCCGGGCGGCCTGAAGATCGAGACCCTGCACGCGCTGTGCGAGCGGTTGCTGCACATGTTCCCGTTCGAGGCGAACGTGCCGGCCCGCTTCGTGGTGCTCGACGAGACCAAGGCCCGGGAGATTTTCGACATCGAGATGGCCAACGTCCTGGCCGACGCGGTCTCGAACGGCGACACGCCGCTCAGCACCGCCCTCGCCCGGGTCACCCCCGAAGCCACGGGCGACACCCTGCGGGCGGCGATCCGTTCGGCGTTGCGGGCGCGGAGTTTGATCGGCGACCGGGCTCGGATGGACGCATCCTTCGCGCAATTGCACGGGGCGCTGGGGCTTGCCGCCGAAGAGACTGCGGAGGCCATCGAGGCCGCGATCCTGGATGGCGGCCCGGGCTGCCGCCGCGAGGATCGGGCGGCCTTGATCGAAGCCCTGCGCACCGGCAAGGCCAACGACGAGAAGCTAGCCGACGCCCTGGCGGCAGCCGAGGTCGAGCGGGCGCGGTCGGAGGGTCTGCCGGACCGGTCCGAGGCGCTCGATCTCTACCGGGCGGTGTTCTTCACCCAGAAGGATGAGCCGAAAGCCGATAGCAGCCTCGGCACCAAGAGCGTCCCGGCATCGGCAAAGGAAAGCCTGATCGCCGAGCGCGACCGGCTGGAGCCGCTGTTCGATCGCTTGCGCGCCGCACGGGCCCATGCCCGGACGCAGGCCCTGTTCCAGCTCGCCGCCGAGATCCACCGGCGGGTCGAGGCTCAGAAGGCCCGGCTCGGGGCGCTGGATTTCGACGACCTGATTCACAAGGCGCTCGACCTGCTGGCCCGGGTCGGGGCCGGCTGGGTGCTGTACAAGCTCGACCGCGGCATCGACCACGTTCTGGTCGACGAGGCGCAGGATACCAACCCGGAGCAGTGGGAGATCCTGCGGGCGATCACCCAGGAATTCGCCGCCGGCGAGGGCGCCCGGGCCGGAACCCGGACCCGCTTCGCGGTGGGTGACCCGAAGCAGTCGATCTACGGTTTCCAGGGCGCCGAGCCCCGGGAATTCGCCCTCACCCGGGCGGCCTGGATCCAGGAATCGCGCGCCGCCGGCCTCACCTTCGAGGACGTGCCGCTGACCCTCTCGTTCCGCTCCACCGGCCTGGTTCTCCAGGCGGTCGACGCGGTGTTCGCCCTCGACGCGCACAACGAGGGGCTGGCGTTCGAGGACACCGCCCGCAGGACCGTCCATGCCAGCGCCCGGCCCGGGGCGCCCGGCGCCGTCGAGCTGTGGCCGATCGCCGAGCCCGAGCCGACGCCCGAGCCGGATGCCTGGACGGCGCCGGTGGACGCCCCCGAGACCAGCGCCCCGGCGATCGTCACCGCCCGCCGCGTGGCGCAGGCGGTGCGGACCTGGACGACCACCGGCGACGCCACCGGCCGGGTCTGGCGCCCGGGCGACGTGCTGATCCTCGTGCGCAAGCGCGGGCCGGCCTTCGAGGAGGTGATCCGCGCCCTGAAGAATCTCGGCGTCCCGGTGGCCGGCCAGGACCGGCTGGAGGTCTCGGCCCATATCGCGGTGGCCGATCTCGTCGCCGCCGGGCGCGCCGGGCTGCTGCCGGCCGACGATCTGACGCTCGCCACCGCGCTCAAAACGCCGCTGGTCGGGCTCACCGACGAGGATCTGGTGCGGCTCGCCGCCCGCCGCGACCTGTCGGAGACCCTGGAGGATTCCCTGCACCGCCACGCCGAGGCCGGCGATCCCGCGGCGATCCGTGGGCTGGCGGCGCTCTCGGACTGGATCGCGCTCGCGGGGCTCCATGGTCCGTTCGGCTTCTACGCCCGGCTCCTCGGGCCGCAGGGCGGACGGGCGAAGCTGGTCGCCCGGCTCGGCGGCGAGGCGGGGGACGCCATCGACGTCTTCCTGGCCGCCGCCGCCCAGGCCGAGACCGGCGAGGATGCGCCCTCGCTCGGCGGCTTCCTGGCCCGCTATGTCGGCACCGAGGCCGGCCACACGGTCAAGCGCGACATGGAATCGGGCCGCGACGAGGTGCGGGTGATGACCGTGCACGGGGCCAAGGGCCTCGAGGCGCCGGTGGTCGTGGTCATGGACGGCTGCGAGCCCCTCGGGCGTAACGACCCGCCGCTGCTACCGCTGGCTGGCAACGGCACGGCGCTGCCGCCGGTCTGGTCCAGCGGGAAGACGCAGGATTGCGCGGCCACCGGCGAGGCCCGGGCGGCGCTGCTGGCCCGGGCGCGGCAGGAGCACAATCGCCTGCTCTACGTCGCCATGACCCGGGCGGCCGACCGGCTAATCGTCGCGCCGTTCCGCGGCCACGAGCGCGAGAGCGAGGCGGCCTGGTGCCGGATGGTCCGGGCCGGCCTGGAGGCCGCCCTCGGCGCGGGCCAAGCGCTGGACCTGCCTTACGGACCCGCGACGCTGTGGCGGGACGGCACCGAGACGCTCCGCCCACCGGTGATTCCGTCACCACCTCTCGCCCGCGAGCCGGAGCCGGACTGGCTGCGCAGCCCCGTGCCGCCGGAGCCGGAGATCCCGGTCCTCAACCCGTCCGGCGCCCTCCAGGCGGCCGACGGCTCGCGGGTGCCGCCGCCCCGGCTGGCGGATGCCCAGGCGCGCCGCCGAGGCATCCTGATCCATTCCCTGCTGCAGCATCTGCCGCGGATCGAGCCCGAGCGCCGGGAGGCGGCCGGCCTCGCCTTCGTGCGGGCGCGCGCGCCCGGCATTCCGCGCCCGGCGACTTACGGCATCGTCCGCTCGGTGCTGCGCCTGATCGACGATCCCGACCTCGCCCCCCTGTTCGCCCCCGACGCCCGCGCCGAGGTGAACCTCACGGGCCGCGTCCGGGCCGGCGGCGCCGAGCGGGTGGTGCAGGGCCGCGTCGACCGCCTCGCGGTCGCGGCCGACACGATCCGGATCGCCGACTTCAAGACCGGCCGCCCCCCGGCCGAGGACGAGCCGCTGCCTCCCGCGGAAGCCGGCCAGATCGCCCTCTACGCGCAGCTCCTCGGCCAGATCTATCCGGACCGGACGATTCGGCCGATGCTGATCTGGACCTCCGGCCCGGTGATCCGGACCTTGAGCGGCGACGACATCCGGGCGGCGCTGGGCCAGGCGGGCATCGAGGGCTGACGGGCGCCTTTTTGGGTGGGCGGGTGCAGTGGACAGTTCCTGGCCGAATCATCCGCGCCTCACGCCGTCATTACGAGCGCAGCGAAGCAACCTAGGGCGGCGCGCGATCTTCAAACGTGGCGCATCACTGGGTTGCTTCGCTGCGCTCGCAATGACGGTGGGCGAGGGTGTCGAGGAAGAAAGCTGCAACGCGGCGGCATCCGCTGGAAGGGTCTTCTCCCGCGTCCTTCCCCACCCGACATGCGCCAGCGCACATCGCAATGCGCCCTTGGAGACGCCCCCATGCATCGGCGGGCGGACTGCTTGACCGGGCGCCGGCCCGTCGCCAATTCTCATCGAACCGCGCGGGCCCCTGCCCGTCCGAGGCCGCCTCACCGGCGGCCACTTCCGAAAGGTGACGTTATGGCGACGGTGAAAGTAACCGACGCGAGCTTCGAGCAGGACGTTCTCAAGTCCGCCGAGCCCGTCGTGGTGGATTTCTGGGCGGAATGGTGCGGCCCCTGCCGCCAGATCGGCCCGGCGCTCGAAGAGATCGCCAGCGATCTCCAGGGCAAGGTGAAGATCGCCAAGGTCAACGTCGACGAGAACCCGCAGATCGCCGCCCAGTACGGCATCCGCTCGATCCCGACGCTGCTGCTGTTCAAGAACGGCACCGAGGTCGACAAGAAGGTCGGCGCCGCCCCGAAGGGCGACCTGTCCCGCTGGATCGGCACACAGGTCGCGTGACCAATGCCCGGCTAGGGCCGGGACTGCGCTCGGCTTTCCTATCGAAGGCCGAGCGTACCAAAATCTGCGGTGGTGATCGGCCGGCGCGGCAACGCACAGGTTTCTAGCCTGTTTGACCGCGTTCCTCTCACCCTCGCCCTCCTCCTGAGAGCCTACGAGGCCTTCAGATCGGTCGCCCGCCAGTCAGCGATGAGACGAACGCGGGGGCGGCCAGGGACGGGCCTACGCCCGAGGATGAGGCGCAGGTCCCCTCTCCCGTGCGGGAGAGGGACAGGGTGAGGGATGCGAGCTTTCCGGAAAGACCTGGTCCCTCACCCCAACCCTCTCCCGCACGGGAGAGGGGGGCTGTCGCGCCTCGTCATTGGCCTTTGGAGACCTGTGGAGCCAGCGACCTGCTCCGAAAAGGAAGCGCCTCGCGCCCGTTCAGGAAACGTCTCGAAGAGCGCGGCACCGTCCGCCGCACGTTGAAGAACCGAAAAACTCACCGCCTCTGAGGCGCCCGCGCCGGCGGGCCTCGAAGGACCGAACCGGCTTTAGCCGGCTTCGCGAACCTGCGTCAGGAAGGTCACGACCTCCTGGCGCAGCTCGGTGGACTTGCCCTGCAGGACGAGGGCAGCGGAACTCACCACCTTGGCGGCCTGGCCCGTCCCGTCGGCGGATTTCGAGACATCCGAGATGCTGGTCGAGACGTCCCGCGTGCCGGCGGAGGCGTTCTGGATATTCAGGGCGATCTCGCGCACGGCCAAGCCCTGGTGGTCCGCCGCCTCGCGGATCGACAGGGTGACTTCGCTGATCTTCTCGATGACATCCGAGATGGTCAGGATCGCCTGGACGGCATCCTTCGTCCCCGATTGGACCGCCTCGATCTGCTGCGCGATCTCCTCCGTCGCGCGCGCCGTCTGCCCGGCGAGGTCCTTGACCTCCGTGGCGACGATCGCGAAGCCCCGCCCGGCCTCGCCGGCGCGCGCCGCTTCGATCGTCGCGTTGAGGGCGAGCAGGTTGGTCCGCCCGGCGATGCCCTTGATCAGCTGGATGACCTCCTCGATGCGATGGGCGGCATCGGCCAAGCCGCCAACCTTGCCGTTCGCCTCCCGCGCCTGGTTCACCGCGTCCCCGGTGATCTCAGCCGATAGGCCGACCTGGCGGCCGATCTCGTTGACCGAGGCCAGCAATTCCTCGGCCGCCGCCGCGATCGTCCCGACATTGGCGGAGGCCTGCTCCGAGGCGGCCGCGACTGAGACGCTGCGCTCGCTGGTCGACTGCGCCTGCTTCGACAGGTCGGAGGAGGCCGCATCGAGATCGGTGACGAGGCCGAGCACCGTGTCGGTGAGCGCCGTGATGCGGCGATCGAACGTCTCGGAATGCTGCTGGATCAGCGCCATGCGGGCCTCCTGCCTGCGCTGAAGCGCCTCCTGCTCGGCCTTCAGCCGTTCCGTCTCCCGCGCCGTGTCCCGGAACAGCGCCAGCGCCCGGCTGATCGCGCCGATCTCGTCCCGCCGCTCCGTGTTCGGGACCACGACGTCGTACTGGCGCCCGATCAGGGCCTCCACGATCCGGGCCGCTTCGGCTAAGGGCTTGGTCACGAGGAGGCGTGTCGTCAGGACGACCACGAGCAGGACCGCCGCCAGCAGGACGCATCCGCGCAGGACGATTTCCCTTCGGTCCTCCTCGACGGGTTCGGACAGGACGGTCGCCGGCACATCGACGGCCAGCGCCCACATCGTGTTCATGTTCGGCACGGTGAACGGGTAGATCAGCCGCAGCGCGCCGCCGAGCCCGTCAGTGACCACGCGCATCCGCCCGTCCGCGAGGGCGGCCTTCAGCTCGCTCGCGCCGGCGCCGTCATACGCCTTGGTCTCGAGATCCTGGCTCGGCGGAACGAGCCAGTTGCCGGCACCCGAGAGCAGAGTCACCCGGCCGCTGCCGAACGGGTGAAAGCTGCCGAACATTTCCTGGAGCCGGCTGAGCTTGATATCGAGGCCGGCCAAGCCCACGACCCGGCCCTCCGCGCGGAGCGGTACCGAGACGGAGGTGATGAGATCACCCGTGCTGCTCCGATACGGCTCGGTGAGGAGGCTCTTGCCGCTCGCGAGGGGCGCGGCATACCAGGGCTCCTCGGACACGATCTCGAAGGTGCTGAATTCGATCGCATCCGCCTTGGTCTTAGTCCAGTACGGCGTGAACAAGCCGGTCTTGTTGACAGCCTCCTGGCCGGAGATCTTCGAGGCCAGGGGCCGGTCGGTCGTTTCGGAGACCCAGGAGCCGAAGGCGACCGGATAGCTCTGCAGGACGGCTTTGGTGACGGCGAGGATGTCGGAGCGCTTCGCCGCGCCGCCCTCAATCAGGGCCGAGAGGCTGGCCGTCATGCTGACGGCCGCGGAGACCGGCTCGGCGAGCTCGGTCGAGACCCGTCCGGCGAACCCGGCGGCTTTCTCCGTCGCCTGGGCCGTGAAGTCCGCCCGGATGCGCGCATTGGCGTTCCATCCCGAGATGACCAGCAGGCCGAGGATGACCAGCGCCACTGCGCCGCCCGTCGCGATCGCGAGCTGATTGCCCACGCTTGTCCGGAACGTCATGCCGGCCCCTGCCTCGATATCGATCCCACGTCCGGAATTTTATAAACTTCAGCTAGAAAAGGTCAAAAGTCGGAGCCGGTCGCACGGAAGAATATCCTCAAATTCAGGTATTTCTATTCGGGCATTGAAATTAGATCAGAAGGATTAGATACAGATATATTCTGTTTAGCTGTTTCCAGTCAGAGACATTGCTATATTTTATCGAAGTCTTCGCAATATGTCGGTTTTGGTAAAAAAAATATCCCGGGCCGAGGCCCGGGATTCTGGTTCGATCTTGGAGTCTTTCACAAAAAACCCGCCGCACGGGGCCGTGCGGCGGGGGTCTCTCGCGAGAGAAAGCTTTGTGAGAAAGCTCTTAGTACGAGCCGAACTTGTAGTTCAGGCCGGCGCGGACGACGGCGAAGTCGTTCGTGTTGCGGCTGGTGTTGCCGGTGACGGCGTAGACCGGCAGGACGGCGCCGGAGTTGAGGGCAGCGCCGACCAGCGGGAGGCCGGTGCGGTTGCGGTCCAGGCTCACGTACAGACCTTCGACCTTGAACGTCACCGCCGACGAGCGGAAGAAGTTCAGGAACGAGTCGGTGGGGAGCGCGAACTCGGCGCCGCCGCCGACGGTGTAGCCGGTCTTGAAGTCGTCGCGACGGCCAGCGAAGTTCTGGAAGGCGACGCCCTGGGTGCCCTGGTCACCGGTGGCGTAAGCGAAACCGCCGGTGGCGTACACGAGGGTCTTGTCAAAGGCGTAGCCGAGGCGGCCGCGCACGGTGCCGAAGAAGTCCAGCGTGTTCAGGGTGCCGTTGACCGGGATGAAGCCCGGATTGATGGCGGCGGCGTTCGTGGCGTAGCGCGGACGACCACCGAAATCGAGGTACTGTGCGTCGGCCTCGAAGCCGATCACGACGCCCGAGCCCGGGGTGAACTGGTAGTTGTAGCCGATCTGACCACCGCCGGAGAAGCCTTCGCGGTTGTTCCGGTTGTAGATCAGCGACGAGCCGAGCGGCGCCAGAGCGCGGTACGGCACGAGGCCGTTGGCGCCCAGCACGGCCGGGCTGCCGGCGGTCTGCACAAAGCCGCGGTTGCTGTCGGTGTCGCTGGCATCGAACGCGTAGCCGGCGTTGATACCGAAGTAGAAGCCGGTCCAGGTGAACACCGGAACGGGGGTGAACACCGGCGGCGGCGCAGCGCGACGCGGCAGGTCGGCGGCGGAAGCGGCGGCGGTAAGCGCGGTGAATGCCGCGAGAGAGGTGAGAAGCGTCTTCATTCCAGTGATCCCCAGCACAAGCCCGATCGACGCCGAAGTTATGGGATCGGACCTGCCGGGGATGTAGCTTCGCTGCCACAGCAAGGGGAAAGCGTGGCCATTCGAGTCATTTCGCGGGGTCGAATGCGGCGAATCAACGGCGATTAGCGGGCCGTTAACCCAACTTTTCAAAAAAGCCAGCGCCCAAGACAAAGACGCGCTGCGACTCAGACCGGCGGCGTATCATTGGCGGCGAGCACAAGACCGGCCAAGTAGAGCGAGCCGCAGATCAGGATGCGGGGCGGCTGCTCGAAGGCGATGTCCTTCACCTTCGCCAGCGCCGCCTCGATGCTCGGGGCGGTCCGGGTCGAGAGACCGACGCCCTCACCGATCCGCGCCACCTCCTCGGCCGGCCGGGCGGCCATCGAGGTGGTGATCGGGACCGCGATGAGCGCCCGAGCCAGGCCGACGAAGTTGCGCAGGAAGCCATCGGCGTCCTTGGTGCTGAGCAGGCCGACGATCAGCACCAGCGGCACGTCGCTGCGCTCGCCGAGATCGGCCATGGCGGCGGCGAGGATCCGGCCGCCGTCGATATTGTGGCCGCCGTCGAGCCACAGCTCGGCCCCGGGATCGAGCTGCGCGGCCAGTCGCCCGCGGCCGAGGCGTTGCAGCCGCCCGGGCCAGTCGACCTCGACGAGGCCCCGCTCCAGGGCGGCGTTGCCGATATCGCCGAACCCGGCCGCCCGCAGGGCCGTGATCGCGGTGGCGGCGTTGACCAATTGATGGCGCCCGGCCAGCCGCGGCCTGGGCAGATCGAACAGGTCGGTCTCGTCCTGGTAGACCATGCGGCCGCGCTCGTCGTGCGCGGAGAAATCCTGGTTGCCGATCAGGACCGGGGTCGCGCCCACGGCTTCGGCGTGCCGGCACAGAACGGCGTCGGCCTCGGCGTAATCCTGCGCGGCGATCACCGCTGGGCAGCCGCGCTTGAAGATCCCGGCCTTCTCGGCGGCCACCGACTCGACCGTGTCGCCGAGATACTCGGCATGGTCACGCCCGATCGGCGTCACGACCGCGCAGGCCGGCTGGGCGATGACGTTGGTGGCATCGAGCCGTCCGCCCAGACCGACTTCCAGCAGCAGCACGTCGGCCCGGCTTTCCGAGAACAGCAGCAACGCCGCCGCCGTGGTGATCTCGAACATCGTGATTGGCTCGCCGGCATTGGCGGCCTCGCAGCGCGAGAACGCGTCGGCCAGCCGGTCCTCGTCCACGAACTGCCCGCCGCCGATGCCGCCGAGCCGGATCCGCTCGTGGAACCGGACGAGGTGGGGCGAGGTGTAGACGTGGGCGGCCAGGCTCCCGGCTTCGAGGATCGCCCGCATGAACGCGATGGTCGATCCCTTGCCGTTGGTCCCGGCGACATGGATCACCGGCGGCAGGCGCCGCTCCGGGTGGTTCAGCCGGCCCAGCAACCGCTCGATCCGGCCCAGCGACAGGTCGATGGTGCGCGGATGGAGCGCGAGGAATCGCGCCATGAGGGCGTCGGAGGAGGCCATGCGGCGGGCTAGGCCGCGGCCTGGGCGGGACCCGGCGCCTCGGCTGTCGCAGCGTTGGTCAGGAGGCCGCAGATGCGCGCGATCGTTTCCTTCAGGGCATGCCGGTGGACCACCTGATCGACCATGCCGTGCTCGCGCAGGTACTCGGCGCGTTGGAAGCCGTCCGGCAGCTTCTCCCGGATGGTCTGCTCGATCACCCGGGGGCCGGCGAAGCAGATCAGCGCGCCCGGCTCGGCCAGGTGCACGTCGCCGAGCATGGCGTAGGAGGCGGTGACGCCACCGGTGGTCGGGTTGGTCAGTACCACGATGTAGGGCAGGCGCGCGGCGTTGAGCCGGCGCACTGCCACGGTGGTCCGGGGCATCTGCATCAGCGACAGGATGCCCTCCTGCATGCGCGCCCCGCCGGAGGCGGAGAACAGCACGTAGGGGGTGCGCTTCTCCAGGGCGGTCTCGGCACCGCGCACGAAGGCCTCGCCGGCCGCCATGCCGAGGGAGCCGGCCATGAAGCCGAATTCCTGCGCCGCCAGGGTCATCGGCAGGCCGCCAACCCGGCCGAAGCCGATCTTGAACGCGTCCTGCAGCCCGGTCTTGGCGCGGGCCTCCTTGAGGCGGTCGACGTAGCGCTTCTCGTCGCGGAACTTAAGCGGGTCGGTGGCGACCTCGGGGAGCGCCACGTCGATCCAGGTGCCCTCGTCGAACATCATCTTGAGCCGTGCGGCGGCACTCATCTTCAGGTGATGCTCGGAGCCGGGGATCACCCAATGGTTGGCTTCCACCTCCTTGTGGAACACCATCTGGCCGGTATCCGGGCACTTGACCCAGAGGTTCTCCGGCGTCTCGCGCTTGAACAGGGTCTTGATCCGGGGGCGCACCACCTCCGAGATCCAGTTCATCGGTTCGACCATCGACTCGTGTCCGTTCGCTTCAAGCTCGCGCTGATATCAGGTGGTGGATCCCCCGGCGCCAGGGGGCGGGGGAATCACAGGCTCAGGCTGCCCGGTCCACGCCGCCCGCGCGGACACCGGCGGCGAGGTCCCGCACCAGCGCCTCCACGGCCGGGACGGTGCCGGCCTGGGGCCGTCCCTCGGCATCGAGCGAGCGGACCAGCGTGTCCACCAGCGCCGAGCCGACCACGACGCCGTCGGCGCCCTTGGCGATCGCCGTCGCATGGGCGCCGGTCTTCACCCCGAAACCCACCACCACGGGCAGGTCGGTATGGCGGCGGATGCGGGCGACCGCCTCCGAGACCTTGCCGAAATCCGGCGTCGCCGTGCCGGTGATACCGGTGATCGACACGTAGTAGACGAAGCCCGCGGTGTTCGCGAGCACGGCCGGGAGCCGGCGCTCGTCGGTGGTGGGCGTGGCGAGCCGGATGAAGGCGAGCCCCTTGGCCAAGGCCGGCAGGCACAGCTCGGAATCCTCCTCCGGGGGCAGGTCGACCACGATCAGCCCGTCGACCCCGGCCGCCACGGCGTCGTCGAGGAACCGCTCGACGCCGTAGGTGTGGATCGGGTTGAAGTAGCCCATCAGCACGATCGGCGTGCCGTCATTCTCCGCGCGGAAGCGGCGCACGAGGTCGAGGGTACCGGCGACGCCCTGGCCGGCCTTGAGGGCACGCAGGCCCGCGGCCTGGATCGCCGGGCCGTCGGCCATCGGGTCGGTGAACGGCAGGCCGAATTCCAGGATGTCGGCGCCGGCGCCGGGCAGCGCCTTCAGGACCTCCAGGGAGGTCTCCGGGTCGGGATCGCCCGCCATCACGTAGGTGACGAGGACGGCCCGGTTCTCCGCGCGGGCGCGGGCGAAGGTGGCGTCGATGCGGCTCGGCATGGATCTGATACGGGTTTTCGCGACGAAGGGACGGGATCCGGCCCAGGATTACCTCCGCGCTACACCATCGGCGTCGGCCCGTGAAGCACTCGCCCCTGCGGCCACGGGCCAGCCGGACCCCGCCTTGTCGGACGGATCGCAGACTCCATCTCCCGGCGTCCACCCCCTGGAAGATGAGGAGCGCGACATGGCGAAGGCCGACAAGCACCACATGGGCCCGGGCGGTCAGGGCAAGGGCTCGGGCAGCGGCGGCATGACCGATCTGCCGGACGGCGTGCTCGGCGAGAACGAGGTCCTGAGCAACCGGGACAAGTCTCGCCACGGCGACGAACGCGGGCTCGACGGCAAGGCGGTCCAGACCGACCAGTACCAGGACCATGCGGCCAACCGGCAGGCGCCCGGCTCCGAGACCGAAGGGTCCTGAGGCGGGTCAACGGCGACCGGGCGGGCAGCGGCCGTGCGTGCGGCGCGGTTGTCCGCCCGCCCCGGCCCGCGTAGCCCTCGGGCATGAGTCTCGAAACCCTCCCGACGCGCCGCTTCGCCGCCTTCCTGTTCGACATGGACGGCACGATCATCAGCTCGATCGCCTCCGCGGAGCGGGCCTGGACGCGCTGGGCGCAGGGCCACGGCCTCGACGTGGCGACCTTCCTGCCGACAATCCATGGCGTGCGCTCGGTGGACACGATCCGCCGGCTCGGCCTGCCCGGCGTCGATCCCGAGGCCGAGGCCGCGGCGATCACCCAGGCGGAGATCGAGGATGTCGGCGACATCGCCGAGATCCCGGGCGCCCAGACCTTCCTGCGGGCGCTTCCTGCGGAGCGTTGGGCGATCGTGACCTCGGCGCCCCGGCAACTGGCCCTGCGCCGCCTGGAGGCCGCCGCCATGCCGGTCCCGGCCGTACTCGTCGCCGCCGAGGACATCGATCGGGGCAAGCCCGCGCCGGATTGCTTTTTGTTGGGTGCCAAGCGCCTGGGCGTCGCGGCCGCGGATTGCCTGGTGTTCGAGGATGCCCCGGCCGGGATCAAAGCCGGCGAGGCGGCGGGCGCCAGCGTCGTGGTCGTCACCGCCACGCACCACGGGCCGATCGAGACGCGGCACGCGACAATCCCGGATTATCGCGCGCTGACGGTCGATGCCGGGCCGGACGGGTTGCGTATCGTTGGCATCCGCTAACCGCGCTCAATGCAGTCACGCGGAACCTGTTTGATGCGTCTATCCCACCCAACTCCCTCATCCTGAGGCGATGGAGCGAAGCGGAGGCCGCGAAGGAGCCCTCCAGCCAGCTGGTCGATCCCCGGAGGGCTCCTTCGAGGCAGCTGCGCAGCACTTCAGGATGAGGGGAGAGATCGGGATCTCGATCGACTAAAACCGTCCTGCGAGTGCGATCACGCGGTCAAACAGGCTTTCAGGACCCCGCATCGAGACATACGCTGCTCCCAACGGTCCGGGATCTGCGCCGACGCCCGCGCCCCCACCCCGTCATTCCGGGGCCGCGAAGCGGAGCCCGGAATCCAGAAACACAGGTGGCGCAAGGCCTTGCAATGTCGGCGGCTCTGGATTCCGGGCTCGCCTACAGCGCCCCGGAATGACGGGGTGGGTCACTTCGCGGTCGCCGGAATGCCGCTTGCAGAATGGATGAGCGCGACCGGAAAGGCCGCGCCCCGGGAATTGACTTCTCCCCGCCGAACCGCGGCAATAATATCCGGGCACGAAGTCAGACACCGAACCGGGACAGCGAGCGCATGACTAAGCCGAACGGCGTCCCGGGCCTCTTTGAGACCGCGGAGGGGCAGCGGCTCGTGCAGGCGCGGACCGATCCGGCCTGGCGGCGCTGGGGGCCGTATCTGAGCGACCGGCAATGGGGCACGGTGCGGGAGGATTACAGCGCCGACGGCGAGGCCTGGGATTCGCTGCCCCACGATCACGCCCGGTCCCGGGCCTATCGCTGGGGCGAGGACGGGATCGGCGGCTTCGGCGACCGGCACCTCAATTGGTGCCTCGCGCTCGCCCTGTGGAACGGCCGCGATCCGATCCTGAAGGAGCGCCTGTTCGGTCTCACCAACGCCGAGGGCAACCACGGTGAGGACGTGAAGGAACTCTACTACTACCTCGACGGCGTCCCGACCCACGCCTTCATGCGGATGCTGTACAAGTACCCGCAGGGCGCGTTCCCCTACGAGCGCCTGCTCGAAGAGAACCGCCGCCGCGGCCTCGACGATCCGGAATTCGAGCTGCTCGACACCGGCCTGTTCGACGAGGGCCGCTACTTTGATGTCGAGATCGCCTACGCCAAGGCCGGCCCCGACGACGTGCTGATGCGGGTCACCGCCACCAACCGCGGTCCCGAAACCGCCGACCTCACCCTGCTGCCGCAGCTCTGGGCCCGGAACCTGTGGTCGTGGAAGGCCGGCACCGAGAAGCCGGAGCTGTCCGCCGGCTCGGATGGGTCGGTCTGGGCGCGCCATCCGAGCGTGGCGCCGATGCGCTTCTTCGCCGAGGACGCGGCCGAGTTGCTGTTCACCGAGAACGAGACCAACACCCACCGGCTGTTCGGCACCGGCCCGGGGGCCGGATTCTACAAGGACGGGATCGACCGGCGCGTCGTCCAGGGCGAGGCGGGGGCGGCCAACCATCTGTCCGGCACGAAATGCGCGGCCCGCTACGACCTGCATCTCGGTCCCGGAGAGTCGCGCACCCTGCGGTTGCGGCTGCGGCCCGAAACCGCGCCGGGCGAGCCCTTCGCCGATTTCGACGCGGTGTTCGCGGCCCGCGAGGACGAGGCGGATGCGTTCTACGGCGCTCTTCAGGCGTCGATCCCCGATCCGGAGATGCGGCTCGTCCAGCGGCAGGCGCTGGCCGGCATGCTGTGGTCGAAGCAGCTCTACCATTACGACGTGCGCGAGTGGCTCGCCGGCGATCCGGCGCAGCCGGCCCCCGCCCCCGCGCGCCGGCACGGCCGCAACGCCGACTGGACGCACCTGCGCGCCAACGACATCATCTCGATGCCGGATGCCTGGGAATACCCCTGGTTCGCCTCCTGGGACCTCGCCCTCCAGGCGATCGTGTTCGCGCTGATCGACCCGGACTTCGCCAAGAACCAGCTCCTGCTCCTGGTGGACGAGGCCTACGCCCACCCGAATGCGGCGCTGCCGGCCTACGAATGGGGGTTCGGGGATGCCAACCCGCCGATCCACGGTCTCGCCGCCTGGCGGGTGTTCGAGCTGGACAGGGCGCTCACCGGCACGCCGGACCACGTCTTCCTCAAGCGGATCTTCAACAAGCTGACCCTGAACTTCACCTGGTGGGTGAACCGCAAGGATTCCGACGACCGCAACCTGTTCCAGGGCGGTTTCCTGGGGCTCGACAATATCGGCATCTTCGACCGCTCGAAGCCGGTCGGCGACGGCGCCACCCTCACCCAGTCCGACGCGACCGCCTGGATGGCGGCCTACGCCCTCAACTTGATGCGCATCGCCATCGAGCTGGCGCTCCAGGACCCGACCTACGAGGACATGGCGGAAAAGTTCTTCGAGCACTTTCTGCTCATCGCGGCGGCGACCGGCGACGGCGTCTGGGACGAGGCGGACGGCTTCTTCTACGACGTCATCGAGACCCGCGACGGACGCCGCCTGCCGATCCGGGTGCGGACCATGGTCGGCCTGATCCCGATCTTCGCGGTCACGACGATCAGCGCGCATGATCTGGACAAGCTGCCCGCGCTCCGGAACCGGATGCGGTTCTTCCTGGAAAACCGCCCGGACCTGGCGGCCCTGGTCTCGCGCTGGAGCGTACCCGGCGAAGGTCAGACCGTGCTGCTGTCGCTGCTGCGCGGCCACCGGCTGAAGGCCCTACTGCACCGGGCCCTCGACCCGGCGGAGTTCCTGTCGGAGCACGGGTTGCGGGCGGTCTCACGCAGCTATGCGGACCAGCCGTTCTGCTTCCCGTGGAACGGCCGGGACATGGGGCTCGCCTACGAAGCGGCGGAATCGCGATCCCGCCTGTTCGGCGGCAATTCGAACTGGCGCGGGCCGGTCTGGATGCCGGTCAATTATTTGCTGATCGCCGGGCTGAACCAGTTCTTCGCCTATTACGGCCCGGATTTCCGCGTCGAGGCGCCGACCGGCTCGGGGCGGACCTACTCGCTCCGGGAGATCGCGGAGAAACTGTCGCGACGCCTCATCGGCCTCTCGACCCGCGGCCCGGATGGGCACCGGCCGGTCTACGGAGACAGCCGGATCGAGCAGGAGGACCCGCATTTCCGGGACCTGGTGCTGTTCTATGAATATTACCACGGCGACACCGGACGTGGTGTCGGTGCCTCGCATCAGACCGGCTGGTCGGGCCTCGTGGCCCTGCTGATCCAAGAGATCTCGACGGCGGAAGGCCGGCCGTGACGCACACGGCCGGCCCTGCCCGCCATGACGTCAACCGTCGTTATTCCGCCGCCTGCTGCATCCGCAGTTTCTGGCCGAGCCCGATCTCGCGCGAGATCTTCGAGCGCCGGGCGCTGTAGGCCGCCGAGACCAGCGGGTAATCCACCGGCAGGCCCCACTTGGCCTTGTAGGCCTCCGGGGTGAGGCCGCGAAGGGTCAGGTGCCGGCGCAAGGCCTTGTAGGACTTGCCATCCTCGAAGCTCATGATCGTGTCAGGCCGGATCGAGGCGCGGATTTGTGCCTCGGTCGGCCGCTGGACCTGCCGCTCCACCGGCGCATCGAGCGCCGTGATCGAGCGGTGAACTTCGGACAAAAGGCTCGGGAGAACGGCGGCCGGCACGCTGTTCTTGGTCACGTAGGCGCTTAGGATCTTGGCGGCGAGTTCGACGCTCGGAGAGGTCGTCAGCATTGTCATCTCCCAAGGTTTTTAGTCGGACGATGCGGCTTTGTCGGGTCGATAGAGGGCAGTGCTGTCGGCTGCCGGTGATGGAGCCCGGAACAGAAATCCGGTCCGCCCTGGGGCAGCGCGTGGTGGCATTATGCGCCGGCTCGCTACGCTTACAACCACTGCGAGCATCTATTGCGCGGCTGTTTCTACTTAGAATTGATAATTCAGGTCAATGTCGAATTAACACGCGGCCTATGCGGCGGCTCGGGTGCGGTATTGAAGACTCACCGGACCTGTAGGGCCGAGAGTCGAGGGGGTTGCGCATGGAGGTTCTGGTCGTCGGTGCCGGTGTCGTCGGATTGGCCGTGGGACGGGCCTTTGCCCTGAATGGGCATGCCGTCATCGTGGCGGAGGCCGAGGCAGCGTTCGGGACCGGCGTCTCGGCCCGCAGCTCCGAGGTGATCCATGGCGGCATGTACTACCCGTCCGGTTCCGCGCGCGCCCGCCACTGCGTGGATGGCGCCGAGAAGTTGTACAACTTCTGCGCGAATCACGGGGTGCCACATCGCGCCTGCGGCAAGTTGATCGTCGCCGGCGACGACGCGGAGGCCGACACGATCGCGGCGATCGGCCGGGAGGGCGAGGCGAACGGCGTCCCCGACCTGGAGCTGCTCGACGCCGCGGCGGCCAAGCGCCTGGAGCCCAACCTTGCCTGCACGCTGGCCCTGCATGCGCCCCGAACCGGAATCGTCGACAGCCACGCGCTGATGCTGGCGCTCCTCGGCGTGATCGAGGATCACGGCGGCGCCCTGGCGCTGCGCACACCGGTAGAGCGCCTGTCCCGGCGGGACGGCCAATGGCACGCGGCCTTCGGCGGCAGCGAGCCGGGGGCGATGGCCTTCGACGCCGTCATCAACGCCGCGAGCTTCGGAGCACCCGCCCTCGCGGCGCGGACGGAGGGCTATCCGGCCGACCGGGTACCGGTGCTGCGTTTGGCGCGGGGGAATTACTTCGGTTGCACCGGAAAGCCGGCCTTCTCGCGCCTGATCTATCCGGCGCCGCGGATCGACGGCGGCCTGGGCATCCACCTCACCCTCGATCTGGCCGGCCGCACCCGGTTCGGGCCCGACGTGGAATGGGTTGAGCGCTTCGACTTCCAGGTGGATCCGCAGAGGGCGGACAGTTTCTACGGCGCCATCCGCCGCTACTGGCCAGGCCTGCCGGACGGGGCGCTCTACACGGACTACGCCGGGCTGCGCCCGAAGCTCACCGGCCCCGGCGAGCCGGCGGCGGACTTTTGGATCGACGGACCGGCCGAGCACGGGCTCCCCGGGATCGTCCACCTGTTCGGGATCGAGAGCCCGGGGCTCACCTCCAGCCTGTCGCTGGCGGAGGCGGTGGCGAGACAGCTCGACGCCTGAATGCTCAGAACAGCAGGTGCAGCGCCAGGGGCGCGAGGATCGCAGTCAGGAACGCGTTCAACCCCATGGCGATGCCCGCGAAGGTGCCGGCGGTCTCGCTCACCTGGAAGGCCCGGGCGGTGCCGATGCCGTGGGCGGCAAGCCCCGCCGCGAAGCCGCGCGCGCGCATGTCGGTGATCCGCAAAAGATTCATCAGCGGCGTCACCAGGATCGCCCCGATGATGCCGGTGAGGATCACCAGGATCGCGGTCAGCGTCGGGTCGCCGCCCAGCGCCTCGGCGATGCCCATGGCCACCCCGGAGGTCACGGATTTCGGTGCGAGTGAGATCAGGATCGGTTGCGGGATGTCGAGGAGCCGCGCCAGCACGATGACCACGGCCAGCGTTGTGGCGGCCCCGGCCACCAGGGCGGCCAGCATCGGCACCAGGGCACGCAGGACCGTGGCCCGGCGCTCGTAGAGCGGCATGGCCAGCACCACGGTCGCCGGCCCGAGCAGGAAGTGGACGAACTGCGCGCCCTCGAAATAGGTCGGATACGGCGTGCCGGTGACCGCCAGGACGGTGCCGACCAGGATCACCGTGATCAGCACAGGGTTGGCGATCGGGTGTCGGCCGGTGGCGACGGCGATCCGGTCGGCCAGGACGTAGGAGGTCAGGGTCACGGTCAGCCACAGCAGCGGCGTGCGGGCGAGGTAGACCCAGAGCGAGAAGTCGCCGGACAAAGCTCAGGCCTCCCTGTCGGGCCGGCGCCGCTCGACCCGGGACGCGACGGCGCGGAACACCAGGACGGTGACCAGCAGCGACAGGGCGGTCGAGACCACCAGCACGATGGCGAGTTTGAGCCCCTGCGCCCGCAGCAGGTCGAGGCGGCCGACGACGCCGACGCCGGCCGGCACGAACATCAGCGACAGGTTCATCAGGAGCCCCCGCGCCGTGGTCTCGAGGGTGCCGTCGGTCAGGGGCTTCGGCAGGACGCGGGGCAGGCCGAGGCGGCTGTCGCGCAGCAGAAGGAAGCCGAACATCAGCCCCATGCCGATCACCGGCCCCGGGATCGGCACGCCGGCCCCGCGGGCCAGGGCCTCGCCCAGGAGCTGGGCGAGCAGGATCAGCGCCAGGCTGGCGATCATCGTCCGGGACCGTGCGGTCAGACGGCGCCGACGCCGTGCTGCCCGGTCCGCCGGGCCGCGGTGACCGCCGCCTCGTCGAAGCCGAGCAACCGGCCGAGGCGCTCGACCAGCGCCTCCTCGAATTCGTCGACGGTCCCGTCCGCGGCGGCCACCGACCAGGCCATGGTCAGCAGTTCCTGCCGCTCGGCCTTGTTGGCCTCGTGCGGGATCATCTCGACGAGGCTCGCCACGTCGCGGGTCTCGGCGTCGATCGCGGCGGCGCGCTCGATCAGCGCCCGGGCGGCGTCCGGCCCCTCGGCGTAGCGGCCCTGCACGATCCGGGACAGGCGTTCGCTCTCGGCGGGCGCCAGGATGCCGTCGACCCGGGCGACGTGCACGAGCAGCGCGGTGGCCGCGAGATGGGTATCGTCCACCGGCTCGGAGACGCCGACGCCGAGGGCCTCGGTCGCGTAGGCGCGCAGGCGTGCGATCAGGGACATGTCGGCTCCGGGGGGTCCTGACGGCACAGTTCGGTTCGTGCGACCCGCCGTCAAGGATAGCGCATCACGTGGACGTGAAGCGTGGCATTGGTGCATCGATCAGCGCTTCGCCGCCTCGGTCGCCCCCGCGACCAGGGGCGCCAGGATCGCGTCCGCCGCACGCACGATCGCCGGGCCGGCTTGCGTGGGCGTTCCGGCCTGGAAGGGCGGCTCCGGGGCGTATTCGGCGACGAGTTGGGCGGTGCGGGCATAGTCCGGGCCGCGCAGGCGGGCGGCCAGTGCCAGGGCGAGATCGAGCCCGGCCGAGATGCCGGCCGCCGTGGCGCGGTTGCGGTCGAACACGACCCGCTCGGCCACCGGGACGGCGCCGAGCAGCGGCAGAACCGCGTCGCGCACGCACCAATGCGAGGTGGCGCGATAGCCCCTGAGCAGACCGGCCGCCCCGAGGATCAGCGAGCCGGTGCAGACGCTCGCCAGCCAAGCGGCGCGGGGTGCGCGCTCGCGCAGGAAGGACAACAGGGCCGGATCGCGCATCTGCGCCGGCGTGCCATCGCCGCCGGGGACGAAGAGGACGTCGAGATCGGGCGGGCAGGCTTCGAAGGCATGCGTCGCCACGAGGCCCAGGCCCGTATCGCTGGCGATGGGGCCTGCGGATTGCGCCACCAGGTACAGGCTGTTCGGGGCTAGGCCGGCCAGCAGCGCCTGCGGGCCGACCAGATCGAGGGCGGTCATGCCCGGATACAGGATCATGGCGATCCGGACCGGACGGTCCTGCGGGATCGGGGCCGGCGCGTCGGCGGCTTCGGACCGGGCCTGCCCGAAAGCCGCCGCGGCGGCACCGGCCGCCAGAACGGCCCGGCGGCTGAGCTCCGGCGGCGTCACGCTCGGGCCGGGCGCGTCACAGCGGCCACGCCGCGTCCCGGTAGGCGCTGTCCCAGAACAGCCATTCGAGCCGCGTCGCCTGCGTGAAAGCGTCGTGCATGCGCGCGACCGTACCCGGGGAAGCCTGCTCCGCGGCGCGGTCGGTGGCGGCGATCATCCCCGCCACCGCCGCGGCGAACTCCTCGCCCGCATAGGTGTCGATCCAGGCCCTGTAGGGATTGTCCGCGACCGCGCGGGCGAAGATGTCGTCGCCCACCGCCTTGTAGATCCAGAAGCACGGCAGCAGGGCCGCGCACAGCACCTCGAACGGCTCGGCATAGGCCGTGGCGAGCAGGTAGGAGACGTAGTGGTGGCAAGCGGGCGTCAGCGGCGTGCCCGCAAACGTCTCCGGGCCGATCCCATAATCGCGGAAGAAGCCGCCATGGAGGGCGCGCTCGACCACGATGGCGTCCTGCGCGGCGCGGGAGAACTGGACGATCCCGTCCGGGTCCGGCGCCTTCGCGGCGGCGAGGCTCAGCGCCCGGCCGAAGCCAATCAGGTAATGCGCGTCCTGGACGATGTAGTGGCGGAACCTGTCCTGCCGCAGCGTGCCGGCGGCGAGCTCCCCGTTGAACGGCATCGTCCGGATGGTCTCGTAGGCCGCCACGTTGCGCGCCCAGGCCTCCCGGGAGAAGGAATTCGGGCCCCCGTCACCATCGGTCAAAGGCACCTCCTGCCCAGTCTCAGCTACAGGATATTCAGGTTCGCCTGGCGGACGCCAGCACATCATGCGCCGGAGAAAGCGCAGGTCCCCTCTCCCGTGCGGGAGAGGGACAGGGTGAGGGATGCGACCTCTCCGGAAAGTCCTGTCCCCTCACCCCAACCCTCTCCCGCACGGGAGGGGGGGCGCGTCGCAGCTTGCAGGAGCGATGGCGCTTCGAACCCGTGTGGCCGAAGCCGGTTCACGGCAGGCTGTCTATCTATCCCGGACATCGGCGCCACCGTTCAGGGGATCGCATTACCCCTGCCGCTGGGCGTGCGTGACAGCCACGTGGATCAGCTCGGCCAGGGTCCGCACGCCGAGCTTCTGGCGCATCTGCGAACAGGCGTTGGTGACGGTCTTGTAGCTCACCGAGAGGTCGGCCGCGATGGCGCCGTAGGAGCGGCCTTGCGCGAGACGCGCCAGGATCTGCTGCTCGCGGGGGGTGAGCTGGGATTCCGGGGTGCGGCGGGCGTCGGCGCGCAGCATCGCCACCTCAGTGGCGAGCCGGCGGTCGAGATAGACCTCGCCGACCCGGACCTTGCCGAACGCCTCGAACAGCTCGGCCGAGGCGTGATCCTTCAGCACGTAGCCGAGCGCCCCGGCCTCCAGGGCGCGCGCGACGATCACCGGATCGTTGTGCATGCTGAACACTAGGATGCGCGTCTCCGGCGCGACCGCGCGGATGCGGCGGATCAGGCCGAGCCCGGCCATGCCGCTGCCCTGGAAGGTCAGGTCGCAGATCACCACCGGCGGCCGCAGCCGGTGGAAGATCCGGTAGCCGCCGACCACCGTGGTCGCCTCCGCGATGGTCTCGACGCCGGAATCCTCGAGGACCCGTCGACAGCCCTGCAGGACGATCGGGTGATCGTCGATCACGAGGACCGGCAGGCGTGTGGCGGCAGCGTCGATCTGGGAGGCGATGGCGTTCATGCGCTCGGCGCGTTGTTGTTCTCGTCGACCCGCTCCGGCGGAACGGGGATCATGATCGTGACGATTGCGCCGGGGCCAGCATTGTCAAGGGCGAAGGTCCCATCCAGTGCCTCGACACGCTCGCGCATCCCCGACAGACCGAGCCCGGTGCGGTGCTCAGACGGGATTCCCGTGCCGTCGTCGCGGATCGTGACGTGCAGTCTGCCATCCGCCTCGATGGCCTCGGCCTCGACCCGGGTGGCACTGCCGTGGCGCACGGCGTTGGTCGCGCTCTCCTGCACGCAGCGGAAGACGGTGAGGTCCACGAGGTCGCCGTAGCCGCGGGCCAGCCCGTCGAACCGGCCGACGAAGCTGGTGCCGGGATGCCGCTGGCCGAAGCCGCGCAGCAGCAGGTCGAGGCAGGTGGAGAGCGGCGCCTGCCCGAGCCCGTGCGGACGCAGGCGGTTCAGCAACTCCCGGTTGACGGTCTGGACCTGCCCGACGATGGCGCTGATCTCGGCCGCCCGGGCAGCGAGTTTTTCGCGATTGGGCTCGGCCGGGCCGGAGGCGATCCGGGCGATCGAGGCGGCGTTGGCCTCCAGGGCGAACAGGCAGGGGCCGAACTCATCGTGCAGTTCGAGCGCAGTACGGCGGCGCTCGTCGTCCTGGGCGGTGAGCAGCTGGCGGTTGAGGCGGCCGTTGGCGCCGCGCACTTCGCTGAGAGCCTCGGCGACCTTGTTGAAGCGCTCGGCGATCACCGCCAGCTCGCGGGCACCGGGGGGTTCCAGGCGCGCGGTATAGTCGTGATGCTCCAGCTGCGTCAGGCCGGCGCCCAGCCGTTGCAGCGGCGCCAGGATGCGCCCGAGGGCGAGATAGAGCGCGATCAGCATCGCGGCGTTGATCGCCAGGGTGGTCATCGAGAGCGCCCGGGCATAGCCCCAGATCTCGTCGATCTCGTCCATCGGCTGCGTGGTGATCTGAGCGGTGCCCAGCGTCTGGCCGTTGACGACGATCGGTAGGGTGTGGCGCTCGATCGGCGGCATGATCAGGTCGGCGAACCAGCGCGGCGCCTCGCGCTCGGATTTATGCGGCGGCATCGGCTTGCCGACCTGGTCGCCGTCCGGTTCGAGGACCGCGACCCGGACGTGGCGCAGGGTCTTGAAGCGCAGGTCCAGGGTCTGGAGCAGCGTGTCGGGCGAGGTCGTGTCGGACAGGCGGATCGTGTCGGCGACCAGGGACTCGACGGTGGCGAGCGAGGCGCGCGTCTCGACCCGCACCGCATTGCGGGCGTTGAGCACGATCACCCCGCAGGAGACCAGGGCCGCCAGCGCGTCGATGAACAGCACCACGGCGACGAGCCGCGCCCGGGTCGACCCGTCGGCCCAGGGCCGGAAGCCGGCGCGGCGGGATGTCGGCGGCGGCGCAGATGTCGGAAGCAGGCTCGGTGTCGTATCCACGGTCAGACGCATAGCGGGCGTATCGCCGAAGTCCATGCCCCGGCCCGGCGCCGAAGAGGGGTTCATCGGCCCCGCCGGGGTGGAACCGATGACGGATTCTTAAGCGGCTTCGGCTTATCTTGTGGATAGCCGATCCTCGACTGACCGGGCACGCAATTCGAGCCGACATCTTTGCGCCGTATTGCGGTTCCTCTATCGATTCTGGAGTCGACCCATCTCCGAATAAGGGAGAGAGGCGGCCGGTCATGGGGAGCCCGGTCGCGCGCGTCGTGCATCGTGTCTAGAGACCCCGGACCATGATCGATCTCGCCCTGGACCCGTCCGATACCAGACCGCATCGGTCGCCGGAGGCCCGTCCCGGACGCAAATCCAATCTGCGGCTCGTCCTGGTCGGGCTGGTCGGCGCGAGTGCCGTCGCGGGCTTCGGCGTCGCCGCCTCGACCCTGATGGCCGGGCTCGCCGCCCCCACGCCGGTCAAGCGCGCGCCGATGAGCCGGGCCGCGGACTGGCCCGAACTGAAGGACGGCCTGCCGGCCGTGGCCGGGATCGCCCCAGCGGCTCCCGTCGCGGCGAAGCCCGCGGAGCCGGAGAAGCCGGCCCTACGCATGGCGGCGCTGCCGGAGGCGTTGGCGCCCGCGGTTTCCCCCGCGCCAGCGAGCCCCGTCGTCCCGGCGCCCGTCGTTGCGCCGGCTCCCGCCAAGAGCGTGGCCGTGCCTGAGGCGCCGACCAAGCGTATCCCCACCCCAACCCCGGTGACGCCGATCGCCACCCGTCAGGTGGTCGTGCCGCTGCCGCCGACCCGCACTGCGGCGCTGCAGCCGCCGCGCGCCTCGGAAACGGTCCGGGCGCGCGATGTGGTCGCGCCCGCCGCGGTACCTGCGGCCAAGCCGGTCGCGACGACACCAGCCGCAGCTTCGTCCGAGAAGACCGCCCGCAAGGCGGTGGCCGTGAACAAGCCGCCGATGGCAAAGAAGACCGCGGAGGCCGCCAAGCCCGGCGCTGCGGCCGCGACCGTCGCGCAGGCGGAGCCGGCCGACGAGGAGACCGAGGTGCTCGGCATCAAGCTCCCGTCCCTGGCGCCCGCCGGACGGAAGCTGAAGGAGAGCGTCGACGCGCTGGGCGACGCCGTCAAAAAGGTTTTTTGACATTCCCGCCCGGGGGACGACGCCCCCGGGGAAAATCCCAAAAAATCAGCTGCGGCCGGTGTTCCGGCCCGGCTTGGAATCGGACCGGGGACCGGACCGCTCGGCTTGGCGCTGGTGCTTGCCGGCCCGCGGGCTGGCGAAACCCTTCGGACCACTGGGGGCGCTCTTGCGCTCGGCCGGACCGGCATCGCCCGCCAGCGCCTCGACCTGAATCTCCGGCGAGCCGTTGCGGGCGAAGGATTCGGCGAAGCGCGCGGCGGCGTTGCCGCGGATCTCGAACTTGGTCTCCCGGTCGAAGATCCGGATCGCCCCGATCTCCTGGCGGCCGATGCCGCCCCGGCGGGTCAGCATCGGCAGCAGACGGCGCGGATCGGCATTGTCGCGCCGGCCAAGATTGAGCCGGAACCACACCGCCGGCCCGAGGGCGGCGATCTGCTCGGGATTCATCGGGTCGTAGGGCGGCCGCTCGCTGACGCCGCGGGGCGCGCGGCCCTCGCCGGGATCGCTGACCTCTTCAGGCGCCGGCAGGCGGGTGCGGTAGACCCGGGCCAGCAGGGCGGCGAGCTCTTCCGGGGTCTTGCCGGCGAGCAGGGCACCGGCCAGCGCGATATCCTCCTCGGCCGGGGGCTCGGAGAAGAGCGGGTCGGAGAGCATGCGCTCGCCGTCGAGCTTCCGGATGTCGTCGGCCGAGGGCGGGCCGGACCAATCCGGGCTGACCTTGGCGATGGCGAACATCTGCTCGGCGCGGCGGCGTCTGGAATTCGGGATCAGGAGCACCGAGGTGCCCTTGCGGCCGGCGCGGCCGGTGCGCCCGCTGCGGTGCTGGAGCACCTCGGCGTCGTGCGGCAGGTCGGCGTGGATGACCAGGCTCAAGCCGGGCAGGTCGATGCCGCGGGCGGCCACGTCCGTGGCGACGCAGACCCGGGCCCGGCCATCGCGCAGAGCCTGGAGAGCGGCGTTGCGCTCGCCCTGTCCGAGCTCGCCCGAGAGCGCGACCACCGAGAAACCGCGCTCGGTCAGGCTGGCCTGGAGATGGCGCACCGCGTTGCGGGTGTTGCAGAACACGATCGCGGTCGGCGCATCCGCCTCGCGCAGGAGGTTGAGCACCACGTGCTCGGTCTCCCGGGGCATGATCCGCACCGCCCGGTAGGCGATGTCGGCGTGGCCCTTGCTCTCGCCCTTGATCGCCAGCCGCAGGGCGTTGCGCTGGTAGCGCTCGGCCAGCGACTCGATCGCCTTCGGCAGGGTCGCGGAGAACAGGTAGGTCGCCCGCTCGGGGGGCGTCCCCGAGAGAATGAACTCGATATCCTCGCGGAAGCCGAGATCGAGCATCTCGTCGGCCTCGTCGAGCACGACGGCGCGCAGGGCCGTCGGGTCGAGGTTGCGGCGCTCCAGATGATCGCGCAGGCGGCCCGGGGTGCCGACCACGATGTGGGTGCCGTCAGCGAGCATCCGGGCCTCGCGGCGGGGATCCATGCCGCCGACGCAGGCGGTGACGCGCCCGCCGGCCGGGGCGTAGAGCCACAGCAGCTCGCGCTGGACCTGAAGCGCCAGCTCCCGGGTCGGAGCGATCACCAGGGCGAGCGGCGCACCGGGCGGCGGCAGCGTCTCGCCCCCGGCAGCGTCATCATCGGCACTCTTGCCGAAGAACATGTCGGCCATGGCGAGACCGTAAGCCACGGTCTTGCCGGAGCCGGTCTGGGCGGAGACGAGGAGGTCGCGGGCGCCGGCCGCAGCCTCCAGCACCGCGGCCTGGACCGGGGTGGGATCGGCGTAGCCGCGCTCGGACAGGGCCCGCGCGAGGGGGGCGGGCAGGGTCGGGAAGGGCAAGTTTCGGGAACTCTCAACGGCCGCGCCGCGCCCGGCAGCGCGCCATCGCGCGGCGGAGGAATCAGGCACCGGACTTTATTCGGGTTCCTGATGGTAGCGCCAACCGAGCCGGCTGACCACTCCCGCCACGGCATGGGCCGGTTGCGCGGGCTTGAGCCGGCGCAGCGAGCCTGCGTCGTCCACCTCTAAATCCTCGCTGCGCTCGGGCAACCCTGGCCTTGCCGGTCATCCGACCTATGACACGGCCTAGTTCTGTGCATCGCCCCATCACAGCGATCCGACCGGAGATGACCAAGACCATGACGGGAGCCCTGCGGCTGGCGGTGGCGTGGGCGACGGTGCTCGCCTTCGCGTGGTTCGGAAAGACCTGGCTCGGCGACCTGGCACAGCCCTGGTTCGCGGGCGGCCTGTTCGCTTGACTGCTCGCGGTGATCGTCTGGTCGGCCTTCGGGGTCGTGCACGAGGCGGAGGATCTGGCCCATCGGCTGGGCGAGCCACTGGGCACCCTGGTGCTCACGCTGTCCATCGTGATCATCGAGGTGGCGCTGATCTCGGCCGTGATGCTCTCGGCCAAGGAGGCGCCGACGCTGGGCCGCGACACGATGTTCGCCGTGCTGATGATCGTGCTGAACGGCGTGGTCGGCCTCGGGCTCCTGGTCGGTGGCCTGCGCCATCACCAGCAGAGCTACAACCTGCAGGGGGCCTCGGCCTTCCTGTCGGTGATCATCCCGCTGACCACCATCGCGCTGATCATCCCGAACTTCACCAGCTCGACCGCCGACGGCACCCTGACGACCCTCCAGGCGGTCACCTTCTCGGTCTTCACCCTGGCGCTCTACGGCGTATTCCTGTTGATCCAGACCAGCCGCCACAGCGACTTTTTCCAGGATTCCGAGGTCGAGGCGGAAGCCGGGTCCGGCGCGGGTTCGACCTCGGGCGGTGGGATCGCCAAACACGTCGTCCTGCTGCTCGCCAACGTCGTGCCGATCGTGCTGCTGGCGAAAAGCCTGGCGGCGATCCTCGATCACGGCATCGCGGCTCTGGGCGCGCCCTCCGCCCTCGGCGGCGTGCTGATCGCCGCCATCGTGTTCACCCCGGAGGCGATCTCGGCGCTGAAGGCCATCGCCCGCAACGAGTTGCAGAGGGCGATCAACCTGTGCCTGGGGGCGGCCACCTCGACGGTGGGCCTCACCGTCCCGGCGATCCTCACCATCGGCCTCCTCACCGGCCAGACCGTCGTGCTCGGCCTCAAGCCCACCGAGATGACGCTGCTCGCCGTGACGCTGATCCTGAGCATGCAGACCTTCTCGGGCCTGCGCACGACAGTGCTGGAGGGGGCGGTGCACCTCGTGGTCTTCTTCGTCTACCTCGTGCTGATCTTCAGCCCTTGATCAGCTGCCGAAGCGCTCGGTGCGGATCACCCCCGCCGGGACGCCCGCCGCCAGGATCAGGTCCGAGGCGGCGCCGACGAAGCGGTTCGAGCCGCAGAGGAAGACCTTTTCGGGTTGGCCGATCCGCGCCAGGGCGCCGGCCACCAGGGCGGCGTCGATCCGCCGGCCGCCAGCATCTCGGGTGGTGGTGAGGTGCAGGGAGAATCCCGAGCCGTCTCCGGCGAGCCGCTCCAGTTCGGGCAGCGCGATCGCCTCCGCGCGGGTGCGGGCGGAGTAGATCAGGGCCGCCGGGATTTCCGGGGCGACCTGCGCGCGCCGGCGCAGCATCGCCAGCAGCGGCACCACGCCGGAGCCGCCGGCACCCAGCAGCAGCGGGCCGCCATCCGGACCGTCCCAGGAGAAGGAGCCGCCGATCGGCCCGCGCAGCTCGACCCGATCGCCGATTTCGGCGGCTTGCGAGAACCAGCCCGAGACCTCGCCGTCCGGCAGCGCCTCGACCATCAGCTCGAGGGTGCCGCTGCCGTCCGGCGCCGAGGCGATCGAGTAGCTGCGCTGGGCCTGGTAGCCGTCCTCGGCGGTCAGGCGGACATCGACATGCTGGCCGGCGCGGTAGCTCTGGGCGAGTTCGGAGCGCAGCCGAAAACTCTTCACCTGCGGGGTGACGGGCGCGATCGCGGTGATCTCGGCCTGGTGCCAGCGGAAGACGATTGGCTCAGTCACCGGTGTAGCGCTGCTCACGCCAGGGATCCCCGTACATGTGGTAGCCGCGCAGCTCCCAGAAGCCGGCGGTATCGGTCTGGGTGAAGCGCAGGCCCTTCACCCATTTGGCGCTTTTCCAGAAATACAGGTGCGGCACCAGCAGCCGCGCTGGGCCGCCATGGTCCGGATGGATCGGCTGGCCGGCATAGCGGGTCGCCACCATGGCGCGGCCGTTTACGAGGTCGGCCACCGGCACGTTGGTGGTGTAATCGTCGTAGGATTCCGCCAGCAGGAAGCCGGTCGGCGCCGTGATGCCGGCATCGGCCAGCAGGTCGTCGAAGCTCACGCCCTCCCAGGCGGTGTCGAACTTCGACCACTTGGTGACGCAGTGGATGTCCCCCTGCCAGGTGGTGCGGGGCAGCGCCTCGAACTCGTCCCAGTTCCATGCCTTGATCGGCCGCGAGCCCTCGCGCAGCGTGAACCGCCAGGTGGCGCGATCCACGGTCGGGTTGGGGCCGATCTGGAGGATCGGGAAGTCGTCGGTGAGATATTGGCCGGGCGGGATCCGCGCGCCGGTCTCGGGCGGCTGCCTGCGCCCGACGAAGCCCCGTGTCACCATGCCGGCCTCCGCTTTGTCGCTCTCGCCCGGGTTTGGTGCGTCGGAACACCCCACGTCAAGTCGGGATGTGCGGCCGAACAAACGCCCCAAAGCTGGGATGTGGTAGTCAGCCTATCCCGGACCGAATCGCACCCATCAGGGGGAATGTCATGAAGTACCTTCTCGCGACGAGCCTCATCGTCGGGAGCCTCGCCACCCTCGCGCCGGCCGCCCAGGCCCGTGACGGGATCGGCGCCGGCGGCGCGGCTGCCCTCGGCGTGCTCGGCGGCCTCGCGGTCGGCGGCGCCATCGCGTCGTCCAACAACGGCTACTATCCCGGCCGCCCGGTCTATCGCGCCCCGCCCCCGGTCTACGTGGAAGAGGATTACGGTCCGGTCTGCCACTTCGAGCGCCGCCGCACCGTCGATCCCTACGGCGACGTCTACATCCGGCGCGTGCGCGTCTGCGAATAAGCGGCGTCAGAGGTCGCCTCGGCGGCGAGCGCCGGCTTCAGACGCTCGGCACAGGCGATCCCCCCAAGCACGAGAGCCAGGGCGACCGCCTGAATCGCCCCGAACGGCTCGCCGACCAGCAGGACGGCGAGGCCCGCGCCGAAGATCGGCACGAGGTTGACGAACAGGCCGGCCCGGTTCGGGCCGATCAGTTCGACCCCGCGCATGAAGAACAATTGCGCCAGCAGCGACGGCCCCAGGCCGACGAAGGCCACCATCGCCCAGCCCTCAGGCCCCGGCCAGACCGCATGACCGGTGGCCCACTCCACGGCGAGCGGCGGCAGCGAGGTCACGAAGGCGGCGATCGCCATGGCGGCGAAGAACGCCAGGGCCGAGACTTTCGGGCGCGTCGGCAGAAAGATCGTGTAGCCCGCGTAGAGCAAGCAGGCCCCGAACACGAGCACGTCGCCGCGGTTGAAATCGAGGCGGGTCAGCACCGTCCAGTCGCCGTGGGTCGCCGCGATGCCGGCCCCGATCAGGGTCAGGACCACGCCGAGCATCTGCCCGAGGGTGACCGGCACCCGGTAGGCGAGGCGGTTGAGCACGATCACCAGGACCGGGATCGCCCCCTGGAACAGGGCCAGGTTGACCGCGCCGGTATGGACGCCGGCGGCATAGAACAGACAGTTGAACGCGGTGTAGCCGAGGCCGCCCATCAGCAGGATGCGCAGCCAGTGCGGGCGCAGGAGCGGCCATTCCGCCGAGAGCTTGCGGGCCGCAAACGGCGCGAGCACCGTGCAGGCCACCGCCCAGCGCAACGTGGTGATCACCTGCGGCGAGATATGGCCCGGCGCCCAACGGCTGGTGACGGCGTTCCCCGCCCAGAGCAGCGCCGTGAGGGTGAGAAGCAGATAGGCCGGCGCGACCGAGGAGACCCGGGTCGCGCGCACGGGCCTCAACGGCGGCGGAACTGACCGCCCCGCACCTGCGGACGCGGACCCGCGGAGCGCTCGTCCTTGTGCCGGAACACGAGACGGCCCTTCTCGAGATCGTAGGGCGACATCTCGACCGTGACCCGGTCGCCGGCCAGCGTCTTGATGCGGTTCTTCTTCATCTTGCCGGCCGTGTAGGCCACGATCTCGTGGCCCTGGTCGAGCTGCACGCGGTAGCGCGCGTCCGGCAGGATCTCGATCACGAGACCGTCGAACTGCATCAATTCTTCTTTCGCCATGCACCTTCTCCAGTCGGACCGTCCGGCAGCAGGCGTTCCGGCAAAACTTCTACGGCTGTCATCAAGCTCGGGAAACGCCGCAGGGCGCGGATCCGATCCGACGGACGGTCCGCGCCTGCTGAGCGACGCCGCCCGCATTTAGTCGTCGCACGATCCCGCTGCAAGTCACGCTGCGCGCATCACACGGGATATCGGGCCCTGAATGACGCGCGCGGACCCTGATTTGACGCCAACTTTCGCGAGAGCACGGCCATCTTCGGGGGGACATTCAGCAAAACATCCTGAAGGATGGATTGGGTCGGCTCGGTTTCACGGCCCGGAGATGTCGTTGCCGGCGTAATCGAGGCGCCCGTCGGGCGTCCGGCGCCAGACCCGCACCGTGACGGCGCCGGACGCCCGGTCGCCGCGCTCGTCGAAGCCGACCGGCCCGAGGATCGTGCGCACCGGCTGGGTGCCATGCAGCGCTTCGGCCACTTTGCGGCCGTCCGGGATGCGCCCGGCCTTCGGATCCGCCCCGCGGGCGCGCTCCAGCGCCTGGGCGAGAATCTCCACCGCCGCGTAGCCCGAGGCCGCCACGCTCTCGGCCTCGGCACTGCGCGCCGGTGCCTTGCCGCCCTTCGGCTCGGGCAGGCGCGGCGGATCGGGCGGCAGGGTCATCACGGTCCCCTCCCCGGCCGGACCGGCGATGGCCGCGAAGGCGGGATCGAGGATGCCGTCGCTCGCCACCAGCGGCGCGGCGATGCCGGCCTCGCGCAGGGCGCGGACGAGCGTGGCGGCCTCCGGGGCGAGGCCGCCGAAATACACCGCCTCCACCCGGGCCGCCTTCAGCCGTCCGACGAGATCGGAGAGGTCGCGGGTGCCGCGCGGAAAGCCGTCGAACAACACCTCCGGGGTGCCGGCCTCCTTGAATTGCGCCGCCACCGCCTCGGCGAGGCCGCGCCCGTAGGTCGAGCGGTCGTTGAGAATGGCGACCCGTCGCCCGGCGAACGCCTTGGCCAGATAGCTCCCCGCCGCCCGCCCCTGCTGGGTGTCGCTCGGAGCCAGCCGGAACAGGGTCCCGAAGCCGCGGCCGGTCAGGGGCGCGTAGGTGGCGCCCGGCGCGATCATCACGGCGCCGGCCTCTTCGTAGACGGGCGCCGCCGCGGCGACCGCCCCGGATTCGAACGGTCCGATCACGAAGCGCACGCCGTCGGCCGTGAATCTCTTTGCCGTGGCGACAGCCTGTCTGGCCTCGCCGGCATCATCCACCGGCACGAGGGCGAATTTCGGCCGCCCGCCGCCGGCCCGGTTGAGATCGGCCACCGCCTGCTCGGCGCCTTGACGAAGCCCCTGTCCGTAGGCGGCATCCGGCCCCGAGAGCGGCGCCGACAGGCCGATCCGCACGGGCGCCTGCGCGGCGGCGGGTGCCGCGAACAGGAGGCCGGCAACGATCGGGGCGAGACTGTGCTTCATCCGCACACGTTAGGGTCGGTCGGGCCGGGCGAAAAGCGCGCATCGGCGTCTTCGCGGACGCGGATGCGGTTTCAGAAGCCGTTGATCGTTGAGCGGATCGGGATGCTGCCGCGCGCGGAAGCGCTGGCGGGCGGACGCGATGTGGGAAATAAGGGCGTCGGCCGGCCCGCGACTTTGGATAGACCCGCCCGCTCGCGCCGCATCGAAGACCCTCTGGGACGATTGACGATCATGACCTCGCTGTTCGCCGGCATCCAGGACGCGCCGCTCGACCCGATCATGCGCCTGTTCGAGGCCTTCAACGCAGACACGAGCACGAAAAAGCTCAACCTCGTGGTCGGCGTCTACACGGATGCCGACGGCAAGGTGCCGCGCCTGCGCGCCGTGCAGACCGCCGAGAAGCGCTGGATCGAGAAGGGCCTGCCGAAGACCTACCGGCCGATCGAGGGCACCAAGCCGTTCCGCGATGCGGTTCAGGCCCTGCTGTTCGGCGAGGGCGCCCCGATCTTGAAGCAGAACCGCACCGCCACGCTCCAGAGCATCGGCGGCACCGGCGCTCTGAAGACCGGCGCGGACGTGCTGGCCCGGCTGAAGCCCGGCGCCACCGTGGCGGTGAGCAACCCGAGCTGGGAGAACCACAAAGCGCTGTTCACCCAGGCCGGCTTCACGGTCGTCGACTATCCGTACTTCTCGGCTGAGACCGGCGGCGCCGATTACCCGGCGATGCGCGCCTATCTGCAAAAGCTGCCGAAGGGCTCGATCGTGGTGCTGCACGCCTGCTGCCACAACCCGACCGGCGCCGACCTGACGCCCGACGAGTGGAGCGACCTCGCGCCTCTGCTGGCTGAGCGCGGCCTGATCCCGTTCCTCGACATCGCCTACCAGGGTTTTGGCGACGGCCTCGACGCGGACGCCGCGCCGGTGCGGTTGTTCGCCGAAACGGGCCAGGAATTCCTCATCGCCTCGTCGTTCTCGAAGTCGTTCTCGCTCTACGGCGAGCGCGTCGGCGCGTTGACGATCGTGGCCGAGACCCCGGCGATGAAGACCAAGGTCGAGTCCCTGGCCAAGCGGCTGGTGCGGGCAAGTTACTCGAACCCGCTGACCCATGGCGCGGCCATCGTCGAGATGGTGCTGACCGATCCGGAGCTGCGGGCCGACTGGGAGCGGGAATTGGCTGAGATGCGCGAGCGGATCCGCGCCATGCGGGTGCGCATGGCCGACAGCCTGCAGCAGCGCCATCCCGAACGCGGCTTCGACGCGATCAAGGCGCAGAAGGGCATGTTCTCCTACACGGGCCTGACCCCCGCGGAAGCCACGCGCCTGCGCGAGGAGCACGAGGTCTACGCCCTGGAGACCGGCCGGATCTGCGTGGCGGCGGTCAACACCCACAACATCGACCACGTGGTCGATGCGATCGACGCCGTCGTGAAAGGCTGACCCGATGGCGGCCCTCAAGCGCGTCTGCCGGTTCAATCTCTGGATCAACCCGGTCTTCGACGCGCGGCTGAGGGCCGAACCCGACATCGACCTGCAGGTCGGCGACTTGCAGGGCCCGGCGGAAACGCTCGAGGCCCAGCTGGCGCAGGCCCATGTCTTCCACGTCTCCCCGGCCCGGGACGAGCTGCCCCGCCGCTGGCACGTGACGGACGAACTGCTGGCCGGCTGCCCGAACCTGCTCGCGGTCTCCTCGGGCGGGGCGGGCTTCGACACGGTGGACGCGGCCGCCTGCACCCGGGCCGGAATCGCCGTGGTCAACCAGGTCGGCGGCAATGCCCGCTCAGTGGCGGAGCTGGCGATCGGCCTGATGCTGGCCGTCTCCCGCAAGATCTGCGTCTCGGACCGGCTGCTGCGGACCGCGCGCGGCTTCTCCCGGGAATCGCTGATGGGCCACGAGATCGGCGGCGCGACGCTGGGTCTCGTCGGCATCGGCCATACCGGCCGCGAGGTGGCCAAGCTCGCCCGCGGCTTCGACATGCGGGTCCTGGCCTATGACCCGCTGCTCTCGGCCGACGAGATTCGGGCGCGGGGCGCCGAGCCGGTGGACCGGGCGCGGCTGCTTGCGGAGGCCGACATCGTCTCCCTGCACTGCCCGCTCGACGCCACGACCCGCGGCAGCTTCGACGCCAAAACCTTTGCGGCGATGAAGCCCGGCGCGCTGTTCATCACCACGGCGCGCGGCGGCGTGCACGACGAGGGGGCGCTCGCCGAAGCCCTGGCCTCCGGCCATCTCGCGGGGGCCGGCCTCGATGTCTGGGCGCCCGAGCCGCCGCCCCTGGATTCGGCGCTGCTCAGGCTCGACACTGTGGTGGCGACCTACCACACCGCCGGCGTCACCCATGAGGCGCGCCGCAACGTGGCCTCCTGGGGCGCCGAGCAGATCATCGGCCTCCTGCGGGGCGAGACCCCGCCGCGGCTCGTCAACCCGGAGGTCTGGCCAGCGGTGCTGGAGCGCCGGGCACGGCTGCTCGGCACTGCGTAGCGGAGCCGCACCCGCGAAACCGGTCTGAATCAGCTGGCAAGAATGTTGCCGGGCGGCAACAGGTCGAAGATGCCGTGGAGCAGCTTCGAGTCTTCGTAAGCTAATCCGCAGCCAGATCGAAATCATTCCAAGTTTTGCGCCGCGCGGGCTTCGCTCGGCAAGCTTGACCCTACCGGTCCCACTCCACCATCTCGGCGGCCTCGATGTAGCGTGGCCTGAGCACGTGGCGAAAAATTCTTCTCAATCCGGATCGAATACTTCCTATTCGATACTCGCGGTTGCCGTCTTGGCCTTTTTTGTCGGACATGGCCCACTCCTCAACTTGGACTGCGCCTGGGCGAAACCTGCATCCGATCCGAATCAGGAAGTCATTCTTGAGGAGCTCTCCGTCACCGGCCAGGGTAGCGCCTCCCAGGCCCCGGAGGGCTACGCCCCGTCACGGAGCGTCAGCGCCACCCGCACCGACACGCCGCTGCGTGATGTCCCGCAGACGGTGGTGCCGGTGCCCCGGCAGGTGCTGGAGGACGCCGCGGCCACGCGGATCGACACCGCCCTCGACCTGGCCGGCGTCGGCCGCTCCAACAATTTCGGCGGCCTGGGCCTGACCGAAGTCACGATCCGCGGCTTCTCCGTGTTCGATTACTATCGCAACGGCTTCCCGATCAATCGCGGCTACCCGAACACGCCCGATGTCGTGGCGATCGAGCGGATCGAGGTGCTCAAGGGGCCCTCGGCCTTCCTGTACGGCCGGGGCGATCCCGGCGGCACCTTCAACATCGTGACCAAGCAGCCCCTGGCCGAGCGGTCGCTGGCGATCGGGACGCAATACGGCAGCTACGGCGCCAAGCGCAGCACCTTCGACGCCACCGGGGCGCTCGACGCGGACGGCCAAGTGCTCGCCCGCATCAGCGGCGCGGTCGAGGACAACGGCAGTTTTCGCGACTTCGTCAGCGGCGACCGCTACCACGTCGCGCCCGTGATCGCGTGGAAGCCCAGCGCGGACACGACGGTCACCCTGGAAGGCGCCTTTGTCAGCACCGGCACGACCTTCGACCGCGGCATCGTCCCCCTCCAGGGCCGGCTGCGCAACGTGCCGCGTTCCCGCTTTCTGAGCGAACCGGGCCTGCCGCAGAGCGTGGTCCAGGACGCCCTCGGCCAGGTGCGGATCGAGCACCGGTTCGACCCGGATTGGGTGCTCACGGCCGGCGCCCAGGTGCTCGGCGGATCCCTGAAGAGCTGGGGCGTCGGCGCCGCGGCCAACGGCTTCCTGCCGGACGGCCGCACCCTGCGCCGAAACCTGGAATGGCGCGACCTGACCTGGTCGGACACCGATCTGCAGGTCAACCTGGCCGGCAAGTTCGACACCGGCTTCCTGCACCACACGCTGCTGCTCGGCCTCGAATACGACCGCTACCGCTACCGGGAGGTCTTCGATCGGTCGAACGCCGCGCCCTTCCCGTTCCTGCTCGACCTGCTGGCGCCGCGCTACGGCCAGGCGCTGCCGCGCAGCTTGCCCACCATCACCAACTTCCTGCAGCACACCGAGAGCTTCGCCGGCTACGTCCAGGACCAGATCGACATCACGCCCCAGCTGCACGCCCTGGTCGGGGTCCGGGTCGAGGATGTCGGCCAGGACTCGACATCCTACCTCACCAACCGCACCACCAACCTCCAAGGCACGGAGGCGCTGCCGCGCTTCGGCTTGGTCTACGACCTGTCCGACGCGGTCTCGGTCTACGGAAACTACGCGCGCTCGTTCAAGCCCAGCACCACATTGGACCGGCGCGGCCAGCCCCTCGCCTTCGAGGGCGGCGAGGGCTACGAGGCCGGCGTGAAGGTCGGCCTGCTCGACGGGCGCCTGAACGCCACCGCGGCCGTGTTCGACATACGGCGCACCAACGTCCCGACCACGGATCCGCTCGATTCCGCCTTCAGCGTCGCCGCCGGCGTGGTGCAGAGCCGCGGCTTCGATCTCACCGTGGCAGGCGAGCTGGCGCCGGGCCTGCGGCTCATCGGCACCTACACCTCTATCGATGCGGCGGTGGCGCGGGACAACACGCTCCCGGTCGGGACCCGGCTCGCCAACGTCCCGGCCAACAGCCTCGCCCTGCAGGCGGTCTACGAGATCCAGGGCGGCGCCCTGAAGGGGTTCGGCTTCGGGGGCGGGCTGAACGTCGTCGGCCAGCGCGCCGCCGGGACGGCCCTGTCGACCTTCACGATGCCCGCCTACACGGTGGTGAACCTAATCTCGTATTATCAGATCACGCCGGATGTCCGGGTCTACCTCAACGTCGACAACCTGCTCGACGAGACCTACTACGACCGCGCCTTCCAGAACCGCTACGCCACCCCGGGCCAGCCGCGCACCATCCTGGGCGGCGTCGCGGCGCGATTCTGAGGGCCGCCGGCCCTATGCCGAGGCCGCGCGCATCCAGCCGAGGCCGGCCTCGGTGCCGGCGGCTGGGTGGTATTCGCAGCCGATGAAGCCGGCATAGCCCACCGCCTCCAGGGCCTCGACAATCGGGTCGAACGCGATGGTGCCGGTGCCGGGCTCGTGGCGGCCCGGATCGTCGGCGATCTGGACATGGGCGATCAGCGGCGCGTGCGCCCTAATCAGCGCCGCCGGGTCGTGGCCGAGGCAGACGCAGTGATAGGCGTCGAACAGCAGCTTGACGTTGTCCCGGCCGATCGCCCGGATCGCCTCGACGGCCTTGAGCGGGTCGTCGATCACGTAATCGGCGATCGAGCCCGGGCCGATCGGCTCGACGATCACGGTCATGCCGCGGGCCTTGGCGGCGTCGGCCGCGAAGGCGAGGTTGTCGAGATAGGTGGCCCAGAGCCGCGCGGGCTCGGCCCCGGCTGGGCGGACGCCGGCCATCGGATGGACCATGCGGCAGCCGAGCTGCTCCACGTAATCCAGGGTCGGCTCGATGGTGGAGCGGTAAAAGGCGACCTTGTCCGGCAGGGCGGCAGAGCCCTTCTCGCCTTTGGAGGCGTCGCCCGCCGGAAAGCCGGTCTGGACCAGGGGCACGCCGGCCCGTTCGAGCCAGCCCGCGACCTCTGCCGCCGGCGTCGCGAACAGGTTCGGATGCTCCACGGCCCGGAACCCGGCTTTGGCCGCGGCGGCGAACCGCTCGGGCAGGGGCAGTTCCGTGAACAGGAAGCCGCAATGGCCGCTCAGGCGGTCGGAGAAGGCACCGAGCTTCATGGATCAGACCCCCTCAGCCGTCTCGATCATGGCGCGCATCCGGTCCACCGCCGCATGGGGCGCGGTCAGGACCGGGATAGCGACGGCAGCCCGCACCGCCTCGGCCGCCCGGGAGGTCGAGAAATGCGCCAGCATGATCGCGTCGCAATCGGCCAGTTCGGGCGCCCGCTCGGCGATGAGCCGGTTGTGGGTCTCGGCGTCGCCGGCACGCAGGCGGGCCATGGCGTCGTCGACGAGGATCGTGCGCAGGGTCGCGGGCCGCCCGGCCTGGCCGACGAACTCCTCGAACTCGTCGGTCATGGTGCCGATCGAGGGGCCGAAGGTCGCCAGCATGCCGATGCGTTGCCCTTGCGCGATGGCAGCGCGGAACATCGCCTCGTTCGGCTTGAGCACCGGCACCGGCACGGTCTCGATCAGCCGGTCGATGGCCGGCCCGAAGGCCGAGCAGGTGATCAGGATGCCGTCGGCGCCCATGTCGTGGCCGTAGCGCCCGAACCGGACGAACCGGTCGATCATGCCCTCGGAGATCTCGCCCGGCTCCTTGGCCCGGTCGAGGGACAGACCGTCATCCAGCAGGTTGACCGTCTCGGCCTCGGGCCAGCGCTCCTTGAAGGCCGATTGGATCGGAGCCATCGCGACCGGCGTCGCGTGCAAGAGGACGATGCGGGGGGCCATGCTGTCTCCCGGGATGTGGCGCGGTTCGACGTCCGGTCGCCGTTCAGCGTCTTGTAAGCGATTTCAAAGCGGTGGCAAGATATCGCCGATCCGCTTCGGTCACGGGCCTATCTTCGCGGCGGCGCCGTGCTGGCGCGCAGGATCAGCTCGGCGTCGATCTGGGTGAGGCGCACCACCGGCCGACCCTGCAACCGGGCGATCAGATGATCCCCAGCGGCGTGGCCGATCTCGGCGGAATGGATCCGGATGGTGGTCAGCGCCGGATCGAGGAAGGGCGCGATGTCGGAATCGTTGTGGCCGATCACAGAGAGGTCGCCGGGCACGTCGAGCCCCCGGGCCCGGGCCTCGATCATGGCGCCGAAGGCGATCTGGTCGGTGCCGCAGATGATCGCGGTGGGCGGCGGCCCCCCGGCCAGCATCTGGCGGAAGCCGTCGCGTCCGCCGCCGATGCCGTAGGAGATCTCGATGTCGTGCTCCGGGGCGAGCGTCAGGCCGCGCGCCGCCAGCGCCTGGGCGATGCCGGTGACGCGGGCGCCGCCGCGGTCGTTGTCCTTGCGCAAGCCGGAAATCACCCCGATGCGGCGATGGCCGAGATCGATCAGGTAATTCGCCGCCCGGGCCGCGGAGGCGGCGTTGTCGAAGCCGACGCAGGGGCGCTCGCGCGACAGGCTGAAGGTCTGCACCATCGGGATGCCGTGCCGGGCGATGCGGGTATGGAGATCCGGGTGGTGAATGTCGCCGACCAGCATCAACCCGTCGACGCCGCGCTCCAGCAGGAAAGTCGCCTCGCGCAGCTCGTCCTCGAGGTCGTAGCCGGCATTGGCTGCGACCAGCGTGTAGCCCGCCTGGCGCAGCCGCTCCTGGAAGCTCGACAGGACGCGCACGAACGCCTCGTTCTCGATGTTGGGCACCACCGCGCCCACCGCCATGAACCGGCGGGTCGAGAGCGCCCGGGCGGCGCCGTTGGCGACGAAGCCGAGATCCTGTGCCGCCCGCATCACGGCCTCGCGCTTGTCGGCCCGGACCCCGGCCGAGCCGTTCAAGACCCGGGACACCGTCGCGGTTGAGACCCCGGCGCGATGGGCCACGTCCCGCGCCACCGGGCTGCGCGCGAGCGGTTCCAAAATCTCTCCCGGCACGTCCAGCACTGAAATCCGACTCTCCTTGGCGAACCCTGCCCGCATCGCTGTGCCCGGCGCGGACCGGCAGTATATTGACACCACCGGGCGAGGCTGGCTATCTGAAAGCGCTTTCAAAAAATTGTCCAGCCGGGGGGATCCAGGCTCGGCGGAATTTAGGGAGGAACGGATGGCGACGTTCGACCAACCGGCCTCCGGCCCGGAGGCGACGGAGCGCGACTCGGCCATTGTGGACCAGGCCGATGCCGAGGCGCCCGGCATTGCCGGCCCGCAGGCTCTCGTCACCAGTCTCAAGCGCAGCGACGCGGTCACGCCCTACCGGTTCCGCGATCTGCTGGCGCTCGACGATTTCGAGCGCCACGCCCGCCGGCTGCTGCCGCACATGATCTTCCAGTACGTGGCCGGCGGCGCCGAGACCGGGGCGGCGCTCGCCCATAGCCGCGGCGCCTATGCCGATTACGCGCTGGTGCCGCGTCTGATGCGCGACACCTCGGGGCGCGACACCGCCACCGAGCTGTTCGGCCACACCTACGCGGCGCCCTTCGGGATCGGGCCCCTCGGCGGGGCAGCGTTCATCGCCTATCGCGGCGACATCGTCCTGGCCGAGGCGGCCCGGCGGATGAACCTGCCGATGATCCTCAGCGCCTCCTCGCTGATCAAGCTGGAGGATGTCTACGCCCAGAACCCGCAGGCCTGGTTCCAGGGCTATCTGCCCGGCGACCAGACCCGGATCGACCGCCTGCTCGACCGGGTCGCGGCCACCGGCTACCGGACCTTCGTAGTGACCGCCGATACCCCGACGCTCGGCAACCGCGAGCACAACACCCGCAGCGGCTTCTCGATGCCGATCAAGGTCACGCCCAAGGTCGCGTGGCAGAGCGCGACCCACCCGCGCTGGCTGCTGGGCACCGTGGCCCGGACCTTCCTTAAGCACGGCGCCCCGCATTTCGAGAACACCGAGGCCGAGCGCGGGCCGCCTATGATGTCGCAAGGGGCGGTGCGCAACACCATCGCCCGGGACCAGCTCTCGTGGAAGAACCTGGAGGCGATCCGCAAGCGCTGGTCCGGCAACCTCCTCGTGAAGGGGCTCCTCGCCCCGGAGGATGTCGAGATCGCGAAAGGCTGCGGCGCCGACGGCGTCATCCTGTCGACCCATGGCGGCCGCCAGCTCGACCACGCCATCGCGCCCCTCGACGTGCTGCCGGAGATCGCCGCCAAGAAGGGCAGCCTGAAGATCATCGTCGACAGCGGCATCCGCCGCGGCACCGACGTGATGAAGGCGCTGGCGCTCGGCGCCGACTTCGTCCTGCTCGGCCGGCCGTTCATGTTCGGCGCGGCGCTCGGCGGGGCGGCGGGCGTCGAGCACGCCATGCGGATCCTCAAGGAGGAGCTCAACCGCGACATGGCGCTGATCGGGGTGAACCGCCTGACCGAGCTCAACCCGGATTTCCTGCGCCGCGTCCCGCGGCGAAGCTGACCCGGAGACCGGCATGACCGACGACGCGCCCCGCCCGCCCCTCGGCCTCGCCTTCGTCGGCTGCTTCACCACCGCGCGCCGCCGGGCGCGGGGCCAGGGCATCGACGTTTACCGCGTCGGGGCCGGGCTCGACGACTGGACCCATCTCGGCCGGGTCGACGGGCTGGAGAACCCGTCCTTCCTGGTCGCCGATCCGGCCCGCTTGGTGCTCTACACCGTCCAGGGCGACGGCACGTGGGCCACCGCCTTCGCGGCCGTGCCCGACGGCACCCTGCGCAGCCTCGGCAGCGCCGAGACGGGCGGCACCAACAGCGTCCACCAGGCGCTCGACCCGAGCGGGCGATTCCTGATCGTCGCCAACTACGCCAGCGGCTCGGTCGCGCTGATGCCGCTGCGCCCCGATGGCGGGCTGAAGCCGGCCGCGCAGGTCCTGCCGATGCCGGGCGAGCCCGGCCCGCACCGGACCGAGCAGGCGAGCGCCCATCCGCACCACGTCGTCCTGTCGCCGGACGGAGGCCACGTGCTCGTGCCCGACAAGGGTCTCGACCGGGTCTTCGTCCTCCGCCTCAACGGCGACGAATTGGAAATCGTTTCCGAAGCCGTGCTGCGCCCAGGCGCCGGCCCGCGCCACATCGCGTTCCACCCCGGCGGGGCGCTGGCCTTCCTGGTCAACGAGCTGGATTCCACCGTCGCGACCTGCCGCTGGGATGCGGGATCCGGGACGCTCACGCCGCTCCACCTCGCCCCGACGCTGCCCCCCGACTTCTTCGCTGCCAGCACGGCGGCGGCGATCGTGGTCACGCCCTGCGGCCGCTTCGTCTACGCCTCGAACCGCGGCCAGGACGGGATCGCGCGCTTCCGGGTGGACGGCGACCGCCTCGAACCCGCCGGCTGGACGCCGTCGGGCGGCCGGGACCCGCGCTTCATGACGCTGGCGCCGGACGGGGGCCACCTGCTGGTCGCCAACGAGCAGGGCGACAGCCTGGCCGCGTTCGCCATCGACCCGGGCAGCGGCGACCTCACACCGACGGGCTCACGCCAGAGCCCGAGCCCCTGCACGATCGCGTTCCTATAAAAATACACACCAAAAACATGACGATCCCGGAGGAAGCCCGATGTTTGCCAAACGATACAGGTTTTTGATCGCGACGCTGCTCTTCATCGCCGGGATCATCAACTACATGGACCGCGCCGCGCTCGGCGTGGCCGCGCCCTTCGTCAAGCAGGACCTCAACCTGTCGCCCTCCGAGCTGGGGGTGATCTTCAGCACGTTCTTCTTCGGCTACGCCCTGTTCGCCTTCGTGGGCGGCCAGCTCGCCGACCGCTACGGCCCGCGCAGCGTCTACACCTGGGCGGCGACCTCTTGGTCGGTCCTGTGCATGCTCACCGGCGCGGTGACCGGCTTCGCCCAGATGTTCGTGGTCCGCGCCCTGTTCGGCTTCGCCGAGGGGCCGATGAACTCCACCACGAACCGGACCATCACCACGTGGTTTCCCCGTGAGGAGACGGCGCGGACCATCGGCTTCACCTTCTCGGGCCAGACCGTGGGCAGCGCCATCGCGGCGCCCGTCGTTGGCCTGCTGGCGATCCAGTACGGCTGGCGGGTGGCCTTCGTCGCCATCGGGGCCGTCGGTTTGCTCTGGGTGGTGGCGTGGCGAATGCTCATGACCGACCGGCCCCGGGACAATCCCCGGGTCTCCGCGGAGGAGATCGATCTCGTCGAGCGCAGCCGGTCCGTGTCGCATCTTGCGGCCTCCGACCACGAGCGGTCGTTACGCGGCTACCTGTTCCTGCCGAGCACGCTGTCGCTCGGGCTCGGCATGTTCGCGGTGAACTACACCCTGTACATCTTCCTCTCCTGGCTCCCGAGCTACCTCACCGACGCCCTGCACATGCCGGTGCAGCAGATGGCGTTCGTGGCGTCGATCCCCTGGGCCTGCGGCTTCGTCGGCTATGTCGGCGGCGGCATCGTCGCCGACCTGCTGTACAAGCGCATGGACGACAAGCTGGCCGCGCGGAAGATCACCACGATCGTGCCGCTCGCCATCGCGGGCGTCGCGCTGATCACCGTCAACGCCGCCCCGAACGCCGCGGCGGCGGTCTCGCTGATCGCGCTGGCGGTTCTGATGCTGACGAGCTCGGTGCAATCCTGCTGGGCGACGATCCACGAACTGGTGCCGGAGGCGCGGGTCGGTGGCGTCAGCGGCTTCATCCACCTGCTGAGCAACATTTCGGGCATCATCGGGCCGACCGCTACGGGATTCGCCGTGCAGTATCTCGGCGGCTACGCCAGCGCCTTCGTCATCGCCGCCGTGATCGCGGCCGCCGGCGTCATCGCGATGGCGATCTTCGTGAGGCGCCCGCACAGCCCGCAGGCGGCCCCGCCCCTCAACGCGGTGAAAACCGCCTGATCCCGGAGCGAATCCGATGACCCAACCCACCGACACGACCCCGCGAAAACCCGTCCTGCTGACAGGCGCCTCCGGCGCTCTCGGCCGGGTGCTGACGAAGGCGCTGGGTGCGCAGGGCTGGGCGCTGCGCCTGACCGACCGGGTGCCCTTCCCCGATCCGCTGCCCGAGGGCGCGCGCTTCCAGCTTGCCGACCTGGAGGACGGCCCGGCGATCCTGCGGCTGGCGGAGGGCTGCGGCACGATCCTGCATTTCGGCGGGATCTCGGTGGAGCACCCGTTCGAGACCGTGATCGGCCCGAACATCCGCGGGCTCTACCACGCCTACGAGGCGGCCCGCCGCGAAGGCGCCCGGATGGTGTTCGCCTCCTCGAACCACGCGATCGGCTTCCACGAACGCAGCGAGGTGCTGGACGACGACTGCGCCCTCGCGCCCGACGGCTATTACGGCCTGTCCAAGGCCTATGGCGAGCTGATGGGCGGCCTGTACCGGGACAAGCACGGTGTCGAGAGCGTGTTCCTGCGCATCGGCTCCTGCTTCCCGGAGCCCATCGACGCCCGGATGCTCGCAACCTGGCTGTCCTACGCCGACCTGACCCGGCTGATCACCCGCGCCACCCTGGCCCCGAGCCTCGGGCCGAAGGGCTCGGTGGTGATCTGGGGCGCCTCGAACAACAGCCGCATGACCTGGTGGCGCCGGGACGGCCGCGACGTGATCGGCTGGGCGCCGCAGGACAGCGCCGATGCCTACGCCCCGGTGCTCGAATCCAAGACCAGCGGCAACCCGGTGATCGAGCGCTACCAGGGCGGCGGCTTCACCGCCCTCGACTATTCCCGCGCCGAGCCGCCGGCCCGGTGAGCACAGAACCCGAGACGATGGGAACCGGCATGGCGGACGACCAGCGAGCGACGCGGCTGAAATGCGCCCTGGTGGTGCGGGGCGCCTTCGACGCCCATGTCGTCCCCGCCTTCGAGGCGGCGGGCGGCCGGGCGGCGATCGACTGGGCGCCCACCGCAGTGATCATGAAGGCCCTCGAAGCCGGCGAGACCGCCGACGCGGTGTTCGTGCTCTCCGACGCCATGGACCGGCTGATCGCCGCCGGAAAGGTCGAGCCGGAGACCCGGGTCGACGCGGTCCGCTCCCGCTACGGCATCGCCGTGAAGGCCGGGGCGGCGCATCCCGATATCGGCAGCGTCGAGGCGCTCAAGCGCACGCTCGTCGCGGCGCGCTCCGTCGCCTATTCGCGCACCGGCGCCAGCGGGATCTACTTCGCCGGCCTGCTGCCGCGGCTCGGCCTCGAAGACGCGGTGAACGCCCGGGCGACGATCATCCCGCAGGGTTTTACGGCGGAGAAGCTGGTCTCGGGCGAGGCCGACATCGCGGTCCAGCAGATCAGCGAGCTGATGGTCGTGCCGGGCATCGCGGTGGTCGGGCCGTTCCCGGAGCCGGTGCAAGAGGTCACGACCTTCTCGGCCGCGATCCTGCGCGGCGCCACCGACCGGGACGGCGCCCTGCGGTTCCTGGCCGGGCTGACCACGCCGGAGGCGGCGGAGGCCTACCGCGCCAGCGGTCTCGAGCCGGCTTTCTAAAAGGGGGCGAGACGCCTCCACCGTCATTGCGAGCACCGCGAAGCAAACCCGGGACACGCATCGTTCGGGGATCGCGCGCCGCACCGGGTCGCTTCGCTGGCGATGACCGTCAGCAAAAAACAAACCAAAAAACAACGAGGACACCATGATCGCCAGCGAACAGGACCGGATCGTCCGGCAGGTGTTCTTCAGGCTGATGCCGCTGCTCTTCGTCGGCTACGTCATGGCCTATATCGACCGGATCAACGTCGGTTTCGCCGCCCTGCGGATGAATGCGGATCTCGGCATCGGCCCGGCCGTGTTCGGGCTCGGCGCCGGGATCTTCTTCATCGGCTATTTCATCTTCGAAGTGCCGAGCAACCTGATCCTGGAGAAGGTCGGCGCCCGGCGCTGGATCGCCCGGATCATGATCACCTGGGGCCTGCTCTCGGCCGCCATGATGTTCGTCCAGGGCGCGACCAGCTTCCTGATCCTGCGCTTCCTGCTCGGCGCGGCCGAGGCCGGGTTCTACCCGGGGGTGATCCTGTACCTGACCTACTGGTTTCCGAAGGCGTATCGCGCCCGGATCTTCGGCGC